>DASQBW010000235.1:0-1856 GCA_035635015.1 Draconibacterium sp.
TTATTAGCATGGTTAATCCCACTAATCCAAGCATGGTGAGTAATGGTGTGCCGCTTAACCACTCGTTGCCCGACTTAAACATCTGTAGCTGCGAGAGAAATATAACAATAGCCAGTCCGTTTACAAATCCCATCATTACCGAATGCGGCACCAAACGAATGAATTTACCGAGTTTAAATATTCCAAAAATTGTCTGGATGGTTCCTGCCAGTATTAATGCTGCAAAAAGATATTGAAGCCCTTGCCCTGCTCCAATTGCGTTACCCTGTTGAACCAGGCTGACCATTACTACGGCCATTGCACCGGTGGCACCGGAAATCATCCCAGGACGACCACCAAATACGGAAGTAACAAGCCCCATCATAAATGCACCATAAAGGCCAACAATTGGCGATACACCTGCAACAAAACTAAAAGCTACTGCCTCGGGCACTAATGCAAGCGCTACGGTTAATCCCGAAAGAATATCATCTTTTATACTTCCCTGTTTTTTATCTATAAAATTAAACTGAAATTTCATGGCATGGATTAAAAGCCCGGAAGGTGGGAGACTCCCGCATTTTTGCTAGGAGGAGACAATGCGGTATGCATTCTCCTGAAGTCTCATTCCGGTGGATGATTAATAAAAATTCAAAAGATTATCTGATCAATTGTTTTCAAATTACAGGCCGCGAAAATAGGTCAAATTATTAGATATATGTTGTAGAGCATATTTTTTGAGGTATTGTTAATGTTGGGGTAAAATAAAAAGTGAGTGGACTGCACTGTTTTTTCATGGCTGCGTTATGGAAGTTAAATCTGCTGTTAATTCATTTTATTGAAAAAAACAGGACCTGATGAGTTGGACTTAAAAACTGAATTGTGAATGGTTAAGCCACTTATATTTTGTTAATTTGTAGTTTAAATTATTAGGTTTTGAAATACAATTTAGTAACTATACTTGGACCAACAGCCACCGGAAAAACAGGCCTGGCTGCACATTTAGCTGCACAACTTAGAGGTGAAGTAATTTCTGCGGATTCGCGGCAGGTTTATCGGGGAATGGATTTGGGAACCGGAAAAGATTATGAGGATTATTTTGTTGATGGCATCGAGGTTCCGTCTCACCTTGTTGATATTGAAGATGCCGGTGCGCATTACAATGTTTACCGTTTTCAAACTGATTTTATAAACGTATTTAAAGAAATTACAGCACGTAATGTAAAGCCTGTGCTTTGCGGAGGCAGTGGATTATACCTGGAAGCAGTGTTAAAAAATTACCGCTTGATTGAAGTGCCTCCTAACAAAGAATTGCGCAAAGAATTGAAAGGAAAAACGCTGGAGGAGTTATCGGAAATTTTAAAAGGATTAAAACCAAAGCAGCATAATCTTACAGATGTTGAAACCGACCGTCGGGCCATTCGTGCCATCGAGATCGAAAAATATTATGCCGAACATCCGGTTGAAGATTCAGAAATGCCGCAAATAGAGAGCCTGAATATTGGCATCGATTTCGACCGTGAAATGCGCCGACAAAGGATTACCTCCCGGTTAAAACAGCGTTTAGAAGAAGGCATGTTAGATGAAGTTCAGAGATTACTTGATTCAGGATTAACACCTGAGCAATTAATCTATTACGGACTGGAATATAAATTCCTGACACTACATTTAATTGGAGAACTTAGCTACGATGAGATGTTCAGCAAACTTGAAATTGCCATTCATCAGTTTGCTAAACGACAAATGACCTGGTTTCGTGGCATGGAAAAACGGGGAACAAAAATCCACTGGATAATTGGCCATTTACCCATGGACAAAAAAGTTGGACAGATTTTGCAACTTTTGGAAGAATCCTCGTAAAAAGGATGATGTAACGA
>DASQBW010000236.1:0-1587 GCA_035635015.1 Draconibacterium sp.
ATATTAAACGCTGCGTAGGTATTGCAGGCGACAAAATCGAGATTAAAAAAGGCCAGTTATACGTAAACGACCAGGCCCAGGAAAAAATAGATGGTATGCAATACGATTATATTGTAAAAACAAACGGAACTGCTATAAACCCTAAGGCTCTTGACCGATTGCATATTGCAGAAGATGATCGCAATTCTTATTCGAGTGAGCAATATTTGTTTCCGATGACCCAAAGCGTTGTTGAAGAGTTAAAAACTTTTGCGAATGTGGAGTCGGTGGAAAAAACACTTGAAGAACCGGATGTTTGGGATCGTAACATCTTTCCATCCGATAGCAACTTCCAGTGGAACGTTGATAATTACGGGCCGCTTACTATACCAGCAAAAGGAGAAACAGTTAACCTGACTGCTAAAAACCTTCCTCTTTATAAAAGAATCATTGACGTATACGAGGCAAATGATTTGGAAGTAGACGGAGATCAAATAAAAATTAATGGAGAAATTGCCACATCATACACTTTTAAAATGAATTATTACTGGATGATGGGTGACAACCGGCACAACTCTGCCGATTCAAGATATTGGGGTTTTGTTCCTGAGGACCATGTAGTTGGAAAAGCAAAATTTATCTGGTTGTCGTTGGATAAGGACAAGAGTTTCCCGGCAAACATCAGGTTTAAACGCCTTTTTACTGTGGTAAAATAAATTTGACCGGGCTACTTTATCGGGTCCGTTGATTTGTACACATCGCTCACAATCAATTTAAAAAATATACGTTAAAAGGATAATCGATTAATAGTTAATCTGTTATCCTTTTTTTATAATTTCGGGGCAGATACTTGAAAACCATCAATTATGCAGTTAATCGTTGTTATTCTTCTGATCCTGGCCGTTTTGCTGGTAATTTTTACCCTGCAAAATGCCATGGACATTACCCTCAATATATTCTTCTGGGAAATAAATGATGCTCCTTTGGTACTCGTGTTGCTGGGCTGTATTTTTCTGGGGTATTTAATCTCGGCATTTTATTTTTATCCGCGCCTGTGGAAAGTAAAACGCGAATACAAACAAATGCTGAAATTCAACAAAGAATTGAAGGACCTTCATCAAATGAACGAACCGCCAAAACCAGAAGAAATCACTGATCCCGAAGGCATTGAACTGGATAATGATGACGATGCCAACGACACTTTTTTTAACGACTAAAAATGGATAACAACGCACTTTTACTAAGTACAGCATATTTTGCTCCAATACATTTTTATACACGCTATTTACACCACTCAGAAGTTTACCTCGAGCAATTCGAAAACTTCACCAAACAAACCTACCGCAACCGTTGTCAGATATTGGGGGGAAACGGACCAATTTCGCTTGTAATTCCGGTGGTAAAAGGACGCGGACCAAAAGTGATGATAAAAGATCTGAAAATATCATACGACGAAAGCTGGCAACGCAACCACTGGCAAACCATAGTTTCGGCCTACAACTCCTCTCCGTATTTCGAGTATTACCAGGATGAACTTTTCCCGTTTTTTGAGAACAAAACCAAATACCTGCTCGACTATAACCTGCAAATACACGAACAACTCTGCGA
>DASQBW010000237.1:0-2059 GCA_035635015.1 Draconibacterium sp.
CGCGAGGCTGTTTTTGCAGCCGGTGCCGGGCATATTGGGAATTACGACTCTTGCAGTTTTAATGTACACGGGCAGGGAACTTTCCGTGGCAATGAAACCACCAATCCATTTGCAGGAGAAAAAGGACAGCAACATTACGAGAATGAAATCCGCGTTGAAACAATTTTTCCCGATTACCTTCAGGACAAGGTAATAAATGCCCTCGTCCAGACACATCCGTATGAAGAAGTTGCTTACGATATTTATTCGCTCGACAATAAATTTGATCAGATTGGAATGGGAATGACTGGTAATCTGCCAAAAGAAACAGATGAGAAAGAATTCCTGAAACAGTTAAAAAAGGTTTTTGATGTTGGCGTAATAAAACACACGGCACTAAAAAATAAAAAAGTAAAAAAAGTTGCTGTTTGCGGAGGGGCCGGTTCATTCCTTTTAAACCAGGCAATTGCAGCAGGAGCCGACTTTTTTGTGACCGGCGATTTTAAATACCACCAGTTTTTTGATGCTGAAAATAAAATTGTGATCGCCGATATCGGACATTTTGAAAGCGAACAATTCACTAAAGAACTTTTTTATGAGTTACTTACAAAAAAATTCCCTAAATTTGCAGTCCATTTATCAGAGGTGAATACCAACCCGGTTTTTTACTTCTGATTTTTATGTATAAAATAATATTACGAGCATGAATGCACCATATTCAAGGCAAGAAGACAAAGACATTTCGGTAGAAGAGAAATTACGCGCGTTGCATGAATTGCAGAGTGTTGTATCTGAGGTTGACAAAATAAAAACCCTAAGGGGTGAGCTTCCTCTGGAAGTTCAGGATCTGGAAGATGAAATTACCGGTTTAAAAACCAGGTTGATAAATCTTGACGACGAGGTTAAAAATCTGGACACTGCAATTAACAACAAAAAAATTGCGATTAAAGATTCGCAAGCGTTGATTGTAAAATATACCGAGCAGCAAAACAACGTTCGTAACAACCGCGAATTCGATTCGCTTTCGAAAGAAATTGAATTCCAGAATCTGGAAATTGAACTTTCGGAAAAACGTATCAAAGAATTCACTGCTGAAATGGCGCAGAAAAAAGAGACCATTTTAACTTCAAAAGAGCAGCTGAAAGAACGTGAAGAGGATCTTGACAGAAAGAAAAGCGAACTTTCAGAGATTACTGAAGAAACTAAGATTGAAGAGGAAAAACTGAAAGGAAAATCAGAAAAAATTGAATCGTTTATCGAACCTCGACTATTGTCTGCGTTTAAACGTATCCGCAAAAATGCGCGAAACGGCTTGGCAGTTGTTACTATTCAGCGTGATGCCTGCGGTGGATGTTTTAACAAAATCCCACCTCAGCGCCAGTTGGATATCGCAAGCCGTAAAAAAATTATCGTTTGTGAATATTGTGGTCGTATTTTGGTCGACCAGAATATTAATATCGTTGAAGATATCGCGGAATAAGCGTTAAAAATATTTATCAAAGAAGAGCCGGTTCAAAATTTTGAACCGGCTCTTCTTTTTATTTTCGCCTCCTAAAAACATTCAAAACAAAATACATAAAAAATCCCGGCGTCCACTCCGGGATTTTTCTATCACTCCTAAAAACTACCAATTTTTAAATCGATTGATCCTCTGTTAAAGGATTTGATTTTAAATAAGGTTTGTATGATACAAACATAGCTTTTAAAACAAAGATTTTGTATCACTTTTTACCTAATTTGAATATGTAAATGCTGTATTTACACACACTTAACTCACTTACATTCAAGACTAAAACTACCCATCCGGACGGTTAATAATTCTTACTACATTAGGCAAAAGCCCTAAAAAAGTCGTTTTCTTCCGAAAACGACTTCGCCAAACCTAAACATTGTTCTATTCTTTTAACAGCATTGAAATACTTCTTAAATGGTGTTTCTACCAACTCCCTCCAGCACCACCTCCGCCAAAGCTTCCGCCACCAAAACCACCAAAACCTCCTCCGCCAAAGCTTCCACTACCCGATGAAAAGTTTCCAAACGAGCCCGATGAGCGATGACTACCCGACATCATTCCCATTGC
>DASQBW010000238.1:0-19780 GCA_035635015.1 Draconibacterium sp.
CCTCAGGAGATCTGTTGAAATAGTTAAAAGCGCTTCCCCGCCAATTGCTTATTCCTTTGTTTTTAGTGCTTCCGTCGGTATTTTTTATTTCGCCATACTCCGACAGGAAAACCTCTTTGGCATTAATAATTGCCTGATCGGCGTAATTGCCGTAAATCTCTTTCATTAAAAAAGAATACTTACTGAATTTCTCAGCAAAACGGGCTATTAAATGATCCAGCAATTCATTTTTTCGGGTGATATTATCGTCGAGCTCTGCAAGTAGATTCTGTGTTAGTGCTTCATCGTCTGCAAGCGGATAATCCGTAACCAGACCGGCAAAATCCTCCAGATCTTTTACAGCCTGTGTGAAATAAGTTTTCGCCAGCTTGTTATCCACCGACAACAGATCTTTCACTTTTTCGAGGTGCGAAAAATAAGTGGCAAAAATCTGGTCGAAAAACAACAGGTAGCCTTTTAATTGTTTGGCCTGTGCTTTGCGTTCTTCCGTAGACCGCGACGACAACCCCACAGTTCCAATTCCGTAAGTCTCCGGAAAATCATTCTGAATGGTGGTAGTTTCTCCCACATTCAAATACCTGCCTTTTGGCGTTTTTAGTGTCATTCCAACTTTTGCCAGCTCCTGTTTTTCCTGTTCTTCGGTTTCCAGTTGCTGAATATATTCTTTTAGCTTTTTACTGTCCACATTCAGCGGAAGAACATCTTTATAATAGCTGAAAGCACTAGTGTCGCAACGTTTAGGTTTTAATCCGGGTTGAATACAAATCAGCCATGCATCATTTTCATTTTCGGGATCAAGACAATCGTTTATCGAAATGTCTTTAATGACTTTTACGCCATCAATTTTCATGATCAATTGCATGAGGTCCGACAAACGCACTTCGGTTCTAAGCCGGGCATTTTCCAGTTCTTCCGGATCGAGAAAACCTTTCGAGAGTGTCGGGCCCTCAAAAATCTGATCGGACGAATAACCTTTGTCGAGCATCTGCTGAAGCGAATAAAACCACAAACCTGGAGAAAAATAGTTATCGATGGCGCGTAACACTTTTGCATGAACCAATTCTTCGTCAGCTTCCGGCTCCACTTCAATGCTGGAACACACTTCGATGGCATGCGTTTCCACTTCCGAAACTTCTATCAGATCTTCGCAAAGATTCCGGTTTTCGTGATAGCGTGAAAAAATCAAATCCGTGATTCGTTCGATTTCAGCATCTTTATCAGCTTTTTTGGGAAATTCCGAATCATCTAACTCATCAAAATCCACAATGAGTTTGTACAAGCCGTTTAGCTGAAAATCCCTTCGCAGGTCCTCATCAACCGTATTAAAATCATCGGAGTCGTAGGACAACAAATCATTTTTACAATCTACATAAACGGTTTTCTCATATTTCTGCAACCAGCAGTTCTTCACGCCTTCAATATCAATAAACAGTTTGCGGTAATCATTCTCTGCAACCGGTTTCGAAGGCAAAATCTGCAATGCATTAAAAAACTGATCTTCGGTAGATTTTGCACTGTCGGCTGGCGCTAAAAGATCTTCAAAGGGTAAAGAAATACGTGCACCAAGATCAGTGATGGCATAACACAGCATTTCAAGAATCGTAATACCCGGATCGTGTGTGTTGTAATCGGTCCAAACACCGTTTGCCAGCTTCTCGATATACTCCTGCCCTTTCTCTTTCAGAAATTGATAATCCAGATCATTTTCCGAGCTTACATCTTTCGGTATGGTTATATGTTTATTTACTTCTGACATATTTCTGCCGGTTCAATCGCGGTTTCTAAACAATTTTTTTCTGCATCTTTAATACTATGCTCTTTCGATGATACCAAAATAGCTTCGGGGCTAGATGGAGTTGCAATATTCACTTCTGATTCAATTCCGGTAGCTGCGTTTTTCTGGTACAGCCGTACATCGGTGATAAAATCGACGTAAACCAACTGCTCAGTATAGTTGATAATGACACTTTTGTGCAAGGATAAACCAAAACGAATAGGCGCAGTGTGATCGAAAGCCCAGGGCGACAACAAACGTGTTAGATCTTTATTAAGCACGGTTTTATAATAAACCTCGTCGTAAGCTTTGTGAAATTTCACTTTCAAGTCAACTCGCAGTTCTTCGTACTCCGGATTAATGACCAGCGTTTGTACCAAACTGGAATTAAGTTTTTTAAGGTAGTGTTGAATTTTATTTAAAGTGGCCTTACTTACTCGTGGCTGATAAATATCGAACACATTTTTGTTTACGATATCGGGGATTACCACCACCACAACACTTCCCGGAGCAAGATATTTTGTTTGCCGTTTATTATCGACAATTTTTGTACAGGTGTGCGACAGACATTTTGCTTTATGAATCTCAGGGAATCTTTGTAACACCAAATGCTCGTAATCCCAAACGGTGATGGCCCGGTTTTTATGTCGTAGCCGTTCGCTGATCCTGCGGTAATACGATTCATCACTTTCTTCCGGTTTCCCGCCAAATGAATTGTAAGGCTGGGTAAGTCCTTTCACTTTTGGAATACGGCTCACCATTTTTGAAATGGTTTCAGCAGCTAATCCCCTGATCAAATGTTCAAGGTTGTTATTGTTGTCTTTTAACCCTGCCAAAACGGCTTGCGCATGAATTCCAATAGTTTTTGATACGGCGTTGTACTTTTTATGAATCCGAGCACGTAACCAGGTAAAACCTGTTGGCAACAAGGTATTATCGGAATTAGCTTCTTTTGGCAAGCTAAATTTCAAAATCCCTGATTTTAGCAAATTCCCTGTATTGTTGGAGATAATTGCCGTTGAGTCCAGCGATTTCCAATGGTTTTTGCACAGCACATCCCATTCAACATGTTGTTTACCTACAAACGATTCTACTTCGGGATTTTCACTTCCTTCCAAAACCTGAATCAATAAAGAAATTGTTTGTTGTGGCATGGCATTTTCAAGTCCGATATACAACTCTCCTCCATTGCAATAATTGGGCACCACAAACAAATCCGAATCTTTCCCATTTTGCAATAAACATTCTTCACTTTGCCCGAATGGGTGTTCATGAAACAATTGGAATTCCTTTGCATATTTTTTTCCTTCGGGTTCAAACTTTGCCGAGGCAGTGTAATCTAAGGTAATCTGCTCCACAAACGGGGTATAAGGTTCGTTAGGAACCAGTGCATTATCGTTGGTAATCGACAAGGCATACAACCTCGGGAACATGTTGTGTAAAAAGGATTGATTCAGCGACAATCGTATTGATCCATAATTCGATTTTTGTTCTGCATTGGGCACTGAAAAGTCGGCGTAACAAACATCCGCTCCCCTGTTAAACAATTGAATATTCTGCGGAACCTCCAATGGCTCCCAGTTATTTTGATTGTCTATTTCAATTTCGGCAGTAAAATAACTATCGCTTTTAACAATCAGGTTCGTATTCTTTTTTGCCACATAAAACATTGCGAAGCTTGCGGGTGATAATTCTTTGTAAAACGAATTTTTATAGGCGGCATACCAGGTTTTAAAATTGTCCGGCGTATTTTTCCATTCCATGTTAACTTTTAAATCGTCCCATTTCTTTTTGAATAATTCGGGATAAGCGATATAAAATTTTGATTTTTCCACCGGCTGAATACCAAAAGGATAAAATGGCTTTTCGGCGTTTAAAGAACCTGTATCATTTTGCAAGTTGATATTTTTAATGCCACGAGCCGTTACTTTTAATTCGATTTTATTAAGACTTTGCGCCAATAGATTACGATAGACTTGATGCCCTTTTTTGTTTTCTGTTCTTATAAGAACCCGGCACACGGGGGCGTCCGTATTAAAACCTTCGCCATGCACATTTTTCGAATAATTTAAAACGGCTATTTCATCCCTCGGAATCCGGAATGCCATGTTTAGATGCTTTCTGTTGCTTTCCGATCCGGAAGCAAATTCATCTGTATTTATGAGTTCAAACGGCCCCAGCCAATCCTTTTCTCCGGTGCAGTAAATGGCTAAGTTTTGTTTCAAATCGTTGGCGGAAATGTTTTGTGCCAATGCAGCTGAAAAACTTAAACGTATCTGAACCGTACGTTCACCTTCCTGCATCTCGAGAATTTCTCCGGCCACGGCAAAACCAATCTTTGCATCGGGTAGTTCTGGATATTCACGTGTGTCGGGTTTGCCCTTTACCTCGTAATAACCAAATGGCCACCATTTAATATCCTCGTCCGGAAATTCTTCGCCATTACCGTCAAAAGAATTGGCTACGACAGCAGCTTTTAGTTTTGAATTTTCGTGATCGTTATACACGCTTTTCAGTCTGACAACTTTTGTCTGGGTGGCAATCAGTTCATCAGAAGTATTATAAATCAGCTTTTTACCAGCTGCATCTTTCCCGCCATCAAGTTGTGTTTCGTTTGCTATTTTTTCCGCAACTGCATTTTTTGCCAGTTCAAAAACGACATGCACGTTGTCGGGTTTTGGCGCCTGCTTTTCAATTTTCAATACCTCTATAAAATAAAAATCGAGATGCCTTTTTGTAAGCTTATTAAAACGTTGTTTTGTGTGTTCAAGCAACTTTATAAAAGTCACGAATAACGCCAGGTGTGGAGTAATCGAACTTTCCTTTTCCAGCTCTGTCAGAAAATCTTCCAATTCTGGTTTTGCCTTAAAAAAGACTTGCCAGTTGCCATCCGGGGTGGCAGCATCAGTCGTATTGAAATAATTTACGTGTGAAGCAAAATTATATGCAAACTCCATCCATTGTTCCAGATCAAAATTATTTAGCTTTAACGAATCCGGACTCAGCGATTCTATAAACCGTTCCTGCTGTTCAGTTCCTTCACGCGGTAGTAATATGTCTTTGCCACATTTTGCCATTTATCAACTTTTTAAAGTTCGGTTCCTTCTCCTTTGTAAAAAGGAAATACCATATTTTTTCTCGAGTTTGTTGCTCTAACCAAATAATCGATTTTGATCAATAGTTCTCCATTTAACTCGTTGGTTTGTTCGATACTGATCTTTCGGGCATCAATTCGAGGTTCGTGATATAGAATTGCCGTTTTTATTAAATCAATTACATAGGTTTTTACGGTAATATTCAGCGGCTTAAACAACAATTCATCCAGGTTGCAACCATAATCGGGTAGCATGATACGTTCTCCCAATCGGGTGGATAGCAGGATTTCCAGACTGCTTTTTATGTCGTCCTCATCCTGAAGCATTTTCACTCCTGCGTTTTCTTTTTGAAATTCGGGAGGGAAACTCCATCCTGTTCCTAAAAATGAGTTGTATGTTGACATTTTAACCTCCAATATTTACTGTTGGACATCCTATTATAATTGTACCTCCATGAGCTGTTAAATCTCCCATTCGGGCAGCGGGTTTTCCTCCTATCATAACCGTTGTGGATCCAGCTGCAATGGTGTCAGGCGGTCCTGAACAAGTGGCCATATCGCCAACAACTGCAGCAGGCATTCCACCAATCATTACAGTTGCATCTCCCGGACCAATTACCGGCCCGCCAACATGCGGTACTGTTCCAGTTACCATCGGGCAGGTGTGCATATCGTTTATTCTTGCTGCTGGTGGCATATCAGTTAATATTTACAAGTGATCCTTTAATTTCGGTAATGGCCGGTGACGAAACTTCTGAGCCGGCACTGCCTTCGGCTTTAAAATTGGCATTTGCTGAAATCTCAACATTATTTCCTTCAATTTTCACATCGCCGGAAGTACTCAAATTGATATTTCCCTGACTCTCTATTGTAATTCCATCGCTGTCGAGCTTCATACTATTTGAGTTCTCATCTTCCAATTGAATGATTCCTTCATCCTCATCCACCTTAATAACTTTCCCACCAGGTGTTTCCAGAGTTACCGACTTTTTTTCATCGTCGAAAATGAATTTCATTCCGCTTCGCGTAACAAAACCTTTCTCATGATTATCATCAGAAGCCACTATTGGAGCTGGTTTTGCACTGCTGTTTAACATTCCGAGAATAATGGGATCGTTTGGATTTCCGTTTAAAAAGCCAACAATTACCTCATCGTCAATTTCTGGCCGGAAAAACGAACCGCGTTCCTCTCCGGCATCCAGTGTAGCAATTCTTGCCCAAACGCCTTGTTCCTGGTTATTTACCAGCGGCATCCGTACCAAAATGCGGTCTTCTCCTTTCGGGTCGTCCTGAAGCTGTGTTACCTTGGCAATTTGTAATCCGTTTACTGCAGCCAGTAATCCGGAAGCTGGTAATGGATTTATATCAATCGTTTCGGAAAACCATTTCGGATTTATACCAAACTGCGCATCGCAAGTCCAGTTTCCATCGGCTATTTGATGCCGTACTCCCGACACATAAACTTTACCGTTAAACCGATCGCCAACACCGGCCAATTCAACCGTGGTGTTGGGTTTAACATCGTGCACCCCTTGAAATTTTACTCTTCCACGAATTTTCGAAAGCTGATTAAACAAACGTTTGGCATTGGCCCAATCCTGCAAACCAGCATCCGATATTCCACTGCCTTCTCTCAATTCAAGCTTCTCTGCACCGATTACCGATGCCAGATCTGTCGGAGATATATTTCCGCTTGAATCGACATCGGGAGTATTTGCTTCAATCTCAAATAAATCCTGACTGGCGGCATCCCACGAATAAGACGTTACAGTATCGAACTGATTTCTGGCATCAATTTCTGCATCAAAATCAAGAATTGTTGCCCCATAAACCAGCGTCAGTTTTTCAGACTGACTGTAATCAGGACTTAATACCGCTATTTTTCCATCGTCAACCACACAAACTTTTCCGTTTGCCTGCGCACGTGTTACACAAAAATCCCAGTCGCTGACGTTGTATTGCACCATTTCCGGATGCTCAACATTAGATTCTTCAATTTCATTATCCAGATTGTAAGCAGCAATTATCTGCTCCAGAATTTCGCTGTCTTTACTTTCGTAGAAATACTTTGATTTTCGTCCAACAGTAAGTTTTACAGCTAAGTCTCTGCATTCCACAATAAGCACTGCACCGCTCGTACGGATTTTTAAATTATGACGTATAACAATGCCTTTAAAAATGGTTTCATCTTGCGAATGATAACCAGCTTTTATTTCAATTTCTTTTCCCGGGACAAAAAGATCCTGGTTACTCAATTCAAAATCCTGCGATGCCGGATCGCCATCGAGCAATACAATTTTTGCCCACGGAATACGGTTGATTTCTTTTTCTACAGCAATACTCAACACTTGGTAAACCGATGACAGTTCTTCTCCATCCATCAATATTTTGAAGGTTACCAGATCGGTTGATCGGGCAGTTGGTATGACTCGTCTTTCAGTCATTAGCTGTTACTTTTTGTATAGGAGGAAAGAATATTTTCTGTCCTGTTTTTAATTTGCGGAAATTTGTGATGTTGTTTGCTTTTGCCACTTCGAGGTAGTACTTCGAATCACCGTAAATGCCGTGTGTCATTAACGGAAGCGTGTCTCCTTCGTTGACAATTCGTATATGCGTTAAATCGGGCGACGAATTGTTTTCCTTCGCCACACGCAAGTTGTCTTCAATTAAACCTTTAAACTTGGCAGTGGCAGTAGCCCGCAGCGGAGTGCCATCAGGTTTAAATAGATTATAGGTAATGTCCAGCTCGGTTAAAACTCCTTTAAACAAAAGCGTTCCCCACGAAATTACCAGATAATTCGGACGGTGTTCGTCGCCATTGTAATCAAAAACAACACGTTTAAAAAGCTTTAAATCATCGTCGATTCCAACGCCTTCATCAACATTCAGTTTATCATCAGAATCACCGGGCGCACCGTAATTAATAAGCACCCCACTACGGTCGAAAATAAACTCAAGTTGAAGGTCTTCTGGCGGTGTTTTATTGTAACGTGGTGCTGAAGAACTTGTACCTGATCCCTGACGCTGATTTTGCTCCACTTTATACTTCAAGTTGTACTTTTCGGGATTGAGCAAAGACCTGAATTCTCCGTTCGCTATTTCTGTACGAAAAATCGGGTCAGAATAAGCTTTTATATTCAGTTTAATTAACTCTCCAGGCATATTAACGTTCCTCCTTTTTTGATAAAATTTCCATTACCTGCTCCACACAGGCTTCAATAATTTCATCCCGGCTTTCAGTTGCTTCAGTACTTTGATCCGAAGCCTGAGATCGGTTCTCACCGACTGCAATTTTTATGTGCAATTCTTTAATTTCAACTGGCATAATGCTACTTTACATTAAAATAATTGTAGGTAAGTTCCAGTGTCTCGATGACTAGTTTGTTTTGTTCTGCATCAAAATCACTCAAGCTCCATTTTACCGGGTAGGCGTGCACTACATTCCAGCTAATTAGAGGCTCGTGTTCTTCGTTCAGTAGTTTTACAATCAGATCTGTCGGTTTAAATTCGTAGTTCTCTACTGCATTTCTGAACCAACTAATCAATTCTGAATCAACCAACAAGCCGCGTTTTAATACCAAATTCGGATATTTGGTACGAACCGGAACTTTGTGCTTAAACCGATTTTCTCCACCCTCCGTTAGCTGTTCGGTCTCAACATCAACCGTAAGGCCGGAAACTGACTGAAACTGAAATTCGCCGGGATATCCGTTGAATTCCACTTTAAAATGAAAACCAAGTGGTGGATAATAATCTGCCATATTTATTCATTTTGAACCGTTAAACCTTCGTGTGCCAGCTCCATTGTTTCAATGGCCACTTCGTTTCCTTCGGCCTTTAAATCAGTTGATTGAATTTTAGTTGGCCACGCATTTTTAACTTTCCACACTACCACCGGAGAATGTTCTTCATTCAACAAACTGATGGTAAGATCTCTGCGTTCTATTTTATTCAGTTTTACGGTATTCCACCAATCGAAATATTCGTTATCTGTAGCGAAGGTTCCACGTTTCAATGTAATATTGCTGTATTTTTGCATGCCCGGCATTTTTGTTTTGAAATACTCCGGACTTGCCCCGTGACGGTATTCTACCACTTCGGTTTCAACATCTAAACCTGAAACCTCGGTGAATCCTATTTTTGTTCCACCCCATTCGACGAGAAAATGGAACTTAACCATTGGATATTCTGTTGCCATGATTTTTTCTTTTTAGTTGTTAATTACGATTCCTGCATTTTGTGCGAAAACTTCAGTATGATAAATTCAGCCGGACGAACAGCTGCCATTCCAATTTCAACATTCATTCTGCCTTCCAGAATATCCTGTGCAGTCATGGTTTGGCCAAGTCCGACTTTAACAAAGAATGCATCCTCGGCTTTTGCCCCGGCCAATGCGCCATCTCGCCATTGCAGGGTTAAAAAGTTTTCGATCATTGCACGTACTTTTACCCAGGTATTGGCATCATTCGGCTCAAAAACAAATTGTCCTGTAGCTTTTTTTACCGATTCCTCTACCATGTTAAAAAAGCGTCGAACAGGAATGTATTTCCACTCGTTGTCGTTACCTGCGAGCGTGCGTGCTCCCCAAACCAGCGTGCCTTTTCCGGCAAAAGTTCTGATGGCATTAATGGATTTACCCGAAGTATCCATATTTAATCCATCCTGTTCCTGATTGGTAACTTTTTTATCGGGACCTACAACGCTCATCACTCCAACATTTGCAGGAGCTTTCCAAACACCACGATTACTGTCAACGCGGGCATAAATACCGGCCATTGCACTCGAAGGTGGAAGCGTTACCGTTAGTTTTGCCAGCTCGAGTTTAATCTGATTGTACAACCCGGTATTAGCTGTTACCGTTGCATCGTTCACTGCCAGGGTATCGTAACTGACTGTTCCTCCGGGTGCGTTCGTCTCGGTATGCACAATGGTAACATCGCCTTCATCAAATGCATACGGGAGGGTGGTTTTTAACCACGGATAATAGGCAGCACCATATTTAAGGTAATCAGTACCGAGGCTGATGTTAGTGCGCAAAGTATCTGCAAAGGAAGCAGCCTGATTATAGGTATCAATAATTGTAAACCGATCCTGTAAGTCATGACACTGCGTCATCGCTTCTTCATACAAATCGTAAAAGTTAGTTACAGTTGATACATTTATAGCATCCGGAAATAAGATCAGAGTTGGCTCGTCTTCTTTAGCTACAAGTGCCAAACCTCCGTTTGCACCAAGTGTAGCCTTACTGACCGAACCAGAGTAGTCTCCAACAGACACGATGTAGCAAGGGCCACCACCATTAGCGAAATAAAGTTGCATGGAGTAATACATCAGGAAGGGTGATTTTGTAGTGGGATTGGGAACCTGAATGGTTCGGGTTAAATTTCCTGCTGTGTCGTAAACATCATCGATATTTACAGCAATATTTTCCTCGTGAGCTGCACCACCAAATAACTGTTTATACTCCAGCAGTGATGTAATGCGTGTAGGGACATTCAGCAAATCGTCGTCAACCAATCTCTTTGCTTTCTCGGTGTAGCCAATAAAGGCAGGGATGGCGGTCTCAACCTGAGCCACCGATGGCGGGAA
The DNA here is from genome assembly GCA_035635015.1 of Draconibacterium sp. Classification (GTDB taxonomy): domain Bacteria; phylum Bacteroidota; class Bacteroidia; order Bacteroidales; family Prolixibacteraceae; genus Draconibacterium. The sequence continues at coordinate 10,458 of DASQBW010000238.1, forward strand.
AACCGAAATTTCCTCGACATAAACGCCTGGTGTTTTGTACGGTGTTGCCATAATTTTAGATTTAAATTTTACATGTATATTTCTGAGTATATTTTTGTTAGATCGTCATTCGGTTTAATCTGAGTAATATCGGGATTGGGTAATTCCTGATCACCCAATTTTATGGAGACAAAACCGCTTGCAGTAAGTGGTTTTTCGCTTAGGGTAACAAGCTGGCGGGCATTTCCCCCTTCTTTTTTCAGATCGTCGGTACCTGTTACATTTTGATCCGATTCGAAAAAATAACGCCAGGTTGTTTTACGGTTGGCAAATACAATATTGTAAATGCGATGTTCACTACGCAGGGTTCCGTCTTGTTTTAGAATATGGTAGCCTCCGTTTTCACCTTTTATACAAATGCGAATAATTCCCATCAGATTTTTTTTTTCATCCGCACTGAGCTGGTTAAGTTCGTTTGCACCACTGGTCGGATTTAACAGATAGGAATCATTCACTTCCGAAGTGTTGTTCTCCTTTTTTATTAAGGGGAATCCTGCATCTTCGGTTGCTAAGTGTTTGTTTGAAAAGAAAAACAATTGACCGGCATTCAACAATCCAAGCTGTGTTGTTTGAATGAATGTGTTGTTTTTTGATTTCAGCAAGAAGGAAAGTTCCAGCGTGTCATCCAGAGGAATAAAAGGGACATCTTCATTTTCTGAAACTTTTAACCAAACCATTAATCTGAAGCCTTTTATTAACAGGCGAAGTTTTAGTCCCGAAAATTTTTGGTTCGTTTCCGCCGAAGGTACAATGAAAAAGAGATCGGAGAGTTGGTATCCGGCCAATTGTTTTTCCTTTTCAGCATCATCCATGCTGAAATAATCAATAGTTCCTTTGTTCAAGTAATACTTATGCAAAATATTTACATAAAATAAAGGCTTATATGTTGTTGAGAAGCTCATTCGTTTATATTGTTTAAAGTGCCGTTAATTTGTGTTATTACTTCGGTTGTTGCCTGTTTTTTGCGACGATCAACCTGCAACAACTGTACTTTATAGATTACCGCCGGCAACTGTCTGCCACCGTGCGTTCCCCAAATGTGGTTCCACACCTCAAATCCGGGGGTGTATAAATCAACAATAAACTTAAAATCATCGATTTCCTGCATGGACACATTTGAGCGGTTGTAAACAGTATTTTTTGCAGTGAACACCTTTTTACCCTGGAAATACTCAACTGTTTTTGAAATGCTGATTAACGAATTAGTGTATGAATCGCAATTGGCACTCACCATAAAAAACAGGTTTACGTTTACTGCAGGATTGTAGTACTCGGTTTTGTTATTCACAACTTTACTGGCAGGTGCATTTTTCAGGGATGACTCTTCCTGAATGTTGAGTAAAGAAAGAATAACCTTTCCTTTCAGGTTATCGGCATTATTGCTCCCAGAATCTAACAGTGCCAGGTTTTCCAAAACAACGATTTTTCCCAATCCGGCATCGTCCAGATATTTATCCAGTTGTTCTTTGAGAATTTGAAGCGTCTCGTAAATCATATTCACATATTCAGTTTTACCTACTATCAAAGCATAGTAAGTCGCGTCCTAACAAAAGGAAATCCTAATACTAAAAGGGCGATGGTTATTATCTTCTGTATTCGATGAAGCTTTAAGGAGCCTCATGCATTTAATGGTGAATACAAGTTACGACAATTGACAAGAAAAGTCAATGTTTAATCTAAATCTAAATAACATCAAGTAAGATTAGCACTGATATACAGTCACTTAAAATAGAAACAATTTAATAAGAAGTGCTTATTCAGAATATAAAGACGACTAATATGTCTGTTTTAAAATCACAAACAGTTGCTCAATTTCTTTTATTAATGTGCTTTGCGAACCGGCAAAATGGTTAAACATAAATGAAAATACCAGTCTATTTCCTTTATCGGTGGTGAGGTAACCCGAATAACAACGCACGCGCGTCATCGAACCGCTTTTTGCCTGCAATGTATTGCCGGGAAATTGGTTGGTATCGAAGTATTTAAAAGTACCCACTCCTGCTACCGGCAACGATTCAACAAATGCATTATTGGTCGCCATTGTTGTAAGAAAACGCGTAAAAAATGCGGGGGAAACAGTATTAAAATGCGAAAGCCCGCTACCGTCTTCCATAAAAATTTCATCCATGGGGAATCCCTTTTCCTTCCAGAATGTTTTTACAATTTCAAGGGACTTTTCCCTGTTCCCCTGTCCATACTCCTCAACGGCAAGCTGTTTCAACAAGTGCTCTGCAAACAGGTTTACACTTTCGTAATTAAGCACTTTAACAATTTCGGATAATTTTGGTGATTCCTGAATATAAATAGTTTTAGCAGCCACATGGTCCACAGTTTGAAACATTACTTTCTCCATCACAAAAACACCTTTTTCCAACAATGCCTGTTCGAATGAGGTAGCCAGAATTTTTTCTGGATGATGCATGGCCGCCTTTATTGTAAATGATCTGCGGTTGGCAGGTATTGTTCCCCTTATTACTCTTGTATTATCCAAAGGACTTCCAAAAACATAGGCATTGTCGCGATTGTTATCGGCTGCCAAAACTTCGTTCATAATCTTCACTCCTTCAATATGCGGATAAATATTTTCTATTTGCGTTTGTCCTCCTATCGTTGCCGGTGAACGAAAAGATATCCGAAACAGATTATCGTAAATTGAAAAAGCATTGGCTCCTGCACCGTAATAATTGCCAATATCTTCCCATATCCATGTGGCTGGAACCTTTTCCGAATCATAGATCGAAGCATCCAGAATCAGATTGCCATTAATTCTTTTAATACCAGCATCTTTAACTATTTGTGCCCATCTTTCCAGGAAATTAAAATAATGCTTCTGAAAATACTCCGAACCAAGTGCCGGATCAGCTCCTCCAATCAAAACCAGATTTCCGTCTAAAACTTCATTCGTAATGGCACCTGTGTATGCAATTCGTGTTTTAAAGCGATAATCGGCTCCTAACAACTCAAGTGCAGTTCCTGAAGTAATGAGTTTAAGCGTTGACGCCGGAATCATTAGCTTATTCGGATTCAGGCTGTATAATGTTTCTCCGGATGTTTCTTCAGTTACCATTATTCCAACACTTGCGTTTTTGTATTCCGGCTTTCGAAGTAGCTTTTTTATGGCTGAATCAAGAGAATTTTGCGCATTTAAGTGAACTCCGGTAAGCAAAAGAAAAACAAAAGGAAAATATCGTACCTGCATTTTATTATTTTTGAAAGTTTAAAATTAACAGATTGTTTGAATTGAGTTTTAAATTCATTGTCAATTTAACGCGAAACTTCAAACAGTTGCTTTCAAAAACAAAAAAATGCTACGTACAATATTAATAGTTGGTTCAGGCGGTTTTATCGGAAGTGTATTGCGCTACCTTGTTCAGATTTTTGTTGAGAAAGGAATGAGCACAACTTTTCCCTGGGGTACATTTGTTGCCAACATGGCCGGAAGTTTTATTATTGGTATTGTGTTCGCGCTGGCGCAAAAAGGGAACCTGCTAAGTGCCGAATGGCGAATGTTTCTGGCAGTTGGATTTTGTGGCGGATTTACAACTTTCTCGTCCTTTGCATATAACAATCTTACTATGTTAAAAGAACAGGCTTACGGCCAGTTTATCTTGAATGTTGGCGGAAGTCTATGTTTGGGATTACTTGCCGTGTACCTTGGTATGGTTCTCGTCAGGATTATCTGGTAAATTAAGCCTTTAGCCAAAAAATTTACTCAAATTCTTTAAGTTCAGTTTCAGGCCAAAATTTGAAACTAAATACCATTTTTTCGGTAAAACTCTGTAGTGGAAAAACCTAAAAATAACAGAGCGATGAAAAAAACTGAAAAAACAGGAATCCTGAAAATCTACATTGGAGAATCGGATAAAATTAATGGCCGTGTGCTCTTCGAAGAAATTGTTTTTGAAGCCAGGAATGCAGGCCTCGCCGGTGCAACAGTTTATAAAGGAATTATGTCGTTTGGTGCCAGCCATAGCATACACACCATGAAAATATTCGCACTATCAAGCGATTTGCCTGTGATAATTGAAATTATCGATAATTTAGATCAACTGGAATTGTTTAACAAAAAGATTGACGAATTAATGGCGAAAAGTGAAAGAGGCGGATTGATTACACTCCAAAGACTTGAAGTTGTGCATTACGAAAGAGGACTGAAATATCGCGAAAGTTACTTCTAACGCATTTAAGCCATACCCTCTCCATTTTATGTACAACCCGGAAATTAATTCGTCCAGGGTTCTATTTCAATTCGCTTTTGTTGTACACTTTATACACAATCAATAAATCGCAATACAAGACCTTTTAGTCCTTTACCCTTCAACACTTTAACTAAACGTTAATAAACAAAATATTGTCTTCGATAAGCATTTTCATGGGGTAACGTAGAACAATAATTTAATATTTTCACGCCGCAGTAAAGACAGGCCAAAAAGCTCGAAATAAAGAGCATTTTTAGCTGTTTCAGCAAAAAAACCAGAAAATAAATATTAATATGAGTTTTACACACGAAGTTGCAGGTATGATTTGCGTTGCTAAGGGAGCAAATCATGGCCCGGCTCCAATTCCTCAGGAAGGAAAATGGACTAAAGCCAAAGAAGTTTCAGACATTTCGGGTTTAACCCACGGTGTTGGTTGGTGTGCTCCACAGCAAGGTGCATGTAAATTAACATTGAATGTTAAAGAAGGTATTATTGAAGAAGTATTAGTTGAAACTATCGGTTGTACCGGTATGACTCACTCAGCAGCAATGGCTTCTGAAATTCTTCCCGGAAAAACTATCCTTGAAGCATTGAATACCGACCTTGTTTGTGATGCAATTAACACTGCAATGCGCGAGTTATTCCTTCAGATTGTTTACGGTCGCTCGCAAACTGCTTTCTCTGAAGGTGGTCTGCCAATAGGTGCCGGCCTTGAAGACTTAGGTAAAGGGTTACGTGGTGTTACCGGTACATTGTACGGAACAACTGCAAAAGGACCTCGTTACCTTGAAGTAGCTGAAGGTTACGTATCGAAAATCGCTTTAGATGCTGATAACGAAATTATCGGTTACGAATTTGTTCAGCTTGGAAGAATGATGGACATGATTAAGTCGGGTAAAGATGCTAACGAAGCATTGAAAGAAGCTACCGGAACTTACGGACGTTTCGCTGATGCAGTAAAAACTATTGACCCACGTAAAGAATAGGAGGAAAGAATTATGCCATTATTTGAAAGTTACGATAGAAGGATTAAACAGATTGATGCTGTTTTAAATTCATATGGAATTTCTTCAGTAGAAGAAGCCAAACAAATTTGCGACGATAAAGGTGTTGATGTATACAACATCGTTAAAGATACTCAGCCAATCGCATTTGAAAATGCAATGTGGGCTTATATTGTAGGTTCTGCAATCGCCATTAAAAAAGGTCAGACTGAAGCTTCTGAAATTGCTGCAACTTTAGGTGAAGGTTTACAGGCTTTCTGTATTCCGGGATCGGTTGCTGACGACAGAAAAGTAGGTATTGGTCATGGTAACCTGGCTGCAATGTTGTTGCGCGAAGAGACTAAATGTTTCGCGTTGTTGGCTGGTCACGAATCATTCGCTGCTGCTGAAGGTGCAATTAAAATTGCCAACTTCGCTAATCGCGTTCGTAAAGAGCCTTTACGTGTAATCCTTAACGGATTAGGAAAAGACGCTGCAAAAATTATCTCACGTATCAATGGTTTTACTTACGTTCAAACTAAATTCGACTACGTTACAGGCGAAGTTGTAGAGGTAAGCCGTAAACGTTATTCTGAAGGATTACGTGGCGAAGTAAACTGCTACGGTGCCGACGATGTACGCGAAGGTGTTGCTATTCTTCATAAAGAAGGTGTTGATGTATCGATTACAGGTAACTCAACTAACCCAACACGTTTCCAGCACCCGGTTGCAGGTACGTATAAAAAAGAGTGTTTAGAGCAAGGTAAAAAATACTTCTCTGTTGCTTCTGGTGGTGGTACTGGTCGTACACTTCACCCGGACAACATGGCTGCCGGTCCTGCTTCATACGGTATGACTGACACTATGGGACGTATGCACTCTGATGCTCAGTTTGCCGGTTCTTCTTCAGTTCCTGCTCACGTTGAGATGATGGGATTGATCGGAATGGGTAACAACCCGATGGTTGGTGCTTCTGTTGCTGTTGCAGTAGCAGTTTCGCAAGCATAAAAAGAGTGGCTTTGCCACTTCAACGATAAACACAAAGGCACAAAGACACGAAGTTAATTTCGTTGGCTTTGTGCTTTTTTTGATGGATCACCCGTAAAATCCGGTGGATTAAAACTTTCTACAGATATGCGACGCAGGGAGTTTCCACTTTTCAATCACCTTTTGTATGTGCGCCTTGTTAAAATACATAAAATATTTTCCTTGGGCGGCACAATTGACCGTCGACAATTAGCTTTGCCCAAGGCTGAATTAAACCACACTTTCAGCGCTGTAAGTTAAAATGTACGATAAGCACAGAGTGCTGAAAGTACGATTTACTGTAGCCCGGGGCATACGATTCCGAATTACATTCGGAAGAGATTCGCCCCGGGGTAAAGATGGTGAACACCAAAGGCGCAACCGGTAAGTTCTTTGAAACGGAATGATTGCTTGCGCCGCAATTCTCAGGCGTCGATAAAATAATCTTCCACCAGAAATTAGATGTGATCCATTTTAATACTTATCCGGCAGCAAGCTTCCCGGCATCTTTGTACTGCTATTGCAGTTCCATTTTCGGCATTTAAGACATATTATGCGCTCAACATTTTGTTGAGAAAAAGATATAGCTACAGGCACAAAGTTTATGAGAAATCCATAGCTTTGTGCCTTTATTTTTTTAATCATATGTGCGTGAATACAACTACCACAAAAGAATTTATCATTGAAGAGGCACTAAAACATTTCGACGAAGGTTATGCCTGCTCGCAGTCGGTATTGCTTGCGTTTGCCGATCATTTTAAACTGGACAAAACCATGGCCAAGCGTATTTCATCTACTTTTGGCGGCGGAATGGGACGTTTGCGCGAAACCTGCGGAGCTGTAACCGGCGGCTTTATGGTTATAGGGCTGGCATTTGGTAACGAGGAACCAAAAGATATGGGCACCAAACTGAACAGCTACACAAAAGTTCGTGAGTTAAATAAATTGGTTGAAGATATTCATGGAACTACAAATTGCCGCCAGCTGCTAATTAAACACGCTACCGAAGCTGAGGTACAAGACCGCAAACACCACAAGATTATTTGCCGAAAAGTTGTTGGCGATGCCACTGCTCTTGTTTATGATATTCTGAAAGAGAACAACGAAATTTAGTTAAGCCCCTTCGCGCTATTTGAACGTCATGCTGAACTAGTTTCAGCATCTTGTCCCTAATAACAAAACACTTCAACATAAGACGGATCACCCGTAAAATCCGGTAGATTAATATTTCAAATCTCAACAGAGATGCGGCGCGGGAAGGTTTTGCGTTTCAATCTTCTTATGCATTTGCGCCTTGTTAAAATACATAACCTATTTACTCGGGCGACGCAATTGCCTGTCGACAGTTAGCTTTGCCCAAGGCTGAATTAAACAGCACTTTCAGCGCTGTAAGTTAAAATGTACGATAAGCACAGAGCGCTGAAAGTGCGATTTACTTTAGCCCGGGGCATACGATTCCGAATAATATTCGGAAGAGTTTCGCCCCGGGTTAAAGACGGGTGAACACTAAAGGCGCAACCGATAAGTTCTTTGAAAGGAATGATTGTTGCGCCGCAATTCTCAGGCGTAGATAAAATAATCCTCCACCAAAAATTCAATGTGATCACAAAGACCCTGAACTAAATTCAGGGTGATGTCCAAACAGGTCTCTAAAAAAACATTCATATAGATTTTAACACTTAAATATTCTTACCCATTAAACACATGATATTGTAACCCAAATTAATGATCTTAAATTCACATAAAAAAGGAGTAAACTATTCGTTAATCTTCGTAATTTCGCGAAACAATTTGAGCGCCTCAGCGTTTACTTTGCAGTAATTGCACTAGCAATACAGACAAGTTAAATAATAAAAACTACTTACAATGTTAATTAGCGACGTAAAAGCAAGAGAAATTATCGATTCTCGTGGTAACCCAACTGTTGAAGTTGATGTAACACTCGAAAGTGGTGCTTTTGGCCGTGCGGCTGTTCCTTCAGGAGCGTCAACCGGCGAAAATGAAGCACTGGAATTACGTGATGGCGATAAAGGCCGTTACCTCGGAAAAGGCTGTTTAAAAGCTGTAGCAAACGTTAACGACGTTATTGCAAAAGAAATTATTGGTATGGATGCTACCGATCAGGTGGCTATCGATAGCAAATTATTGGAACTTGATGGTACAAAAACAAAATCTAACTTAGGTGCAAACGCTATGTTAGGTGTTTCATTGGCGGTGGCAAAAGCGGCTGCCGAGTACTCTGAGCTTCCATTATACAAATACATTGGCGGAACAAACGCAAAAACATTGCCTGTTCCGATGATGAACATTATTAACGGTGGTTCTCACTCTGATGCAACTATCGCTTTCCAGGAATTTATGATCCGCCCGATTGGCGCACCTACTTTCAGTGAAGGTTTGCGTATGGGGGCAGAAGTATTCCATGCTTTGAAAAAAGTATTGGCTGCTAAAAAACTTTCAACTGCAGTAGGCGACGAAGGTGGTTTTGCACCGGCTTTAGGTGGTACTGAAGAAGCGATCGAATCAATTCTTACAGCAATCGAGAATGCCGGATACAAAGCCGGCCGTGCTGAAGACGGTGGCGATGTTTCTATCGCGATGGACTGTGCTTCATCAGAGTTCTACAAAGATGGTGTTTATGATTACAGCATTTTCGAGCCAAACGGCGTAAAACGTAACTCAGAAGAGCAAGCTGCATATTTGGCAGAATTGATCGCTAAATATCCTATCGATTCTATCGAAGATGGTATGGACGAAGGCGACTGGGACGGATGGGTAAAACTAAACGCTGCAATTGGCGACAAATGTCAGTTGGTTGGCGACGACCTTTTTGTAACCAACGTTGAATACCTGAAAAAAGGTATCGAATTGGGTGCTGCCAACTCCATCCTTATTAAAGTAAACCAAATTGGTACGTTAACCGAAACATTAGACGCAATTGAAATGGCACACCGTGCCGGTTACACTTCAGTAACTTCTCACCGCTCGGGTGAAACTGAAGACTCAACAATTGCCGACATTGCAGTGGCTACCAACTCAGGTCAGATTAAAACAGGTTCAATGAGCCGTTCAGACC
>DASQBW010000239.1:0-1707 GCA_035635015.1 Draconibacterium sp.
GAATTATACGGCCGGGTGATTATTACACAAGACAAAGAAAAAGTTTTACTCGACACCAAAAATTACCTCTCAAGGCTGTCTCAGGAACATGGAATAATAAAGGTTACACCCGTTAATTTTAAACAAATAAAAGTTGGCGATCTGGTGGAGATTATTCCGGTTCACTCTTGTCTTACTGCTAATATGATGGGGCACATGATAACTACAGATGGAGAATTTATTGAAATGATGCCAAAATACTAGGCAATGAAATTAAACAAACTACCAAACATTGGAAAAACGCTGGAACATAAATTATTAAACGCAGGAATTACAACTCCTGAACAGCTCAAGGAAACCGGTGCAGAAAATGCTTTCTTAAGACTTGCTGTTGAAGATAAATCGGCCTGCTATAATATGCTTTGTGCCCTCGAAGGAGCCATTCAGGGAATTCGCTGGCATCAATTGTCGACAGAAAGAAAGAAAGAAAGAAAGAAAGAAAGAATGAGCTTCATGAATTTCTGCGGATTAAAAGGGTGTAGCTCTCGACAAAACAGTTGAAACAATCCAAATAAAAAAATGAAACCACGCTTAAACGTTGTATCGCTTGGGGTAAAAAACCTGAATCAATCAAAATCTTTTTATAAAAAAGCATTGGGATGGGAGCCCACAAAAGACAGCGACAATAACATTGTATTCTTTAACCACGGAGGAATAATTTTGGGCCTCTACCCCATTGACAAACTGGCCGAAGATGCTGAACTAAATCCGGAAAGAAGTGGTTTTTCGGGTGTAACATTAGCAATCAATCTCGATACAATAGAAGCAGTTCAGGAATTATACGATAAGGTAATTAAAAACGGAGCAAGTTCGCTTGTTGAACCCCGCAAAACATTTTGGGGTGGTTTCGATGCCTACTTTGCCGATCCCGACGGGCACGCATGGGAAATTGTCTGGGCGCCGTTTTGGAAATTTGATAAGCAGGGCAACCTGCTTATGGAATAAAAAAATGTCACCACTAAAATGTGATGACATTCTTTTATATCATTTTGTAATTTCCTATTTTTCAGGAATAACTTCCAGTGTAGCTACCAAAAACTCCCAGAATTTTTTAACCGTTTCAATATTAACTTTCTCATCCGGCGAGTGTGGAAAACAAATTGTCGGACCAAACGAGATCATATCCCAGTGCGGATAGTTCTGTGCCAGGATACCACACTCCAATCCTGCATGTATACCTTTAATTTCAGGTACTTTTCCCCACTTGTCGTTATACACTTTTTGCATGGTTTTTAAAATCGGTGATTCCATGTTTGGTTTCCATCCCGGATAGGCTCCCGTGAAAGTTACCACGGCGCCTGCCAGTTCAAAAACAGCCTTTAAACGCGATCCCAATTCTGATCTTGCAGAATCAACCGAGCTGCGCATTAAACAACCTCCGTTAATGGATTTGTTTTTGGTATCCGATTTTAAAATCGCCAGGTTTGTTGATGTTTCAACCAATCCTTTCATGCTGTCACTCATCCGGATTACACCGTTCGGACAGGCGACCACCGCTCGTGTCAGGTTCTTCTGTGTTTTAGCATCAATTACAGCAGCCGGAAGTTCTGTTTGCTCAACGGCAATATCCAGGCTGGGTTCAGTAGCGGCAAGTTCTGATTTAACAGCATCAGCAACTTCATCAACCAAAGCTACAAAATCAGGAACTTTCGCCTCTTCAACCAATAC
>DASQBW010000240.1:0-3498 GCA_035635015.1 Draconibacterium sp.
GGATAAAAATACTGACCGACAAGGTTAATAGCAATGCCCGAATTAATATGGTTATTGCTTCTGCCGAATTTTTTTCACCAAAAGCCTGTGCCGTAAATCCGGAGGTACTCATTCGCAGAAATCCAAATCCCCAGTAAATGATATTAAAGATTACGCTTCCTAACGATATGGCCCCAATGTAAACTTCCGATCCCAGGTGCCCCATTAGGGCCAGGTCAATTAAACCAAGCAACGGAACTGTAATGTTGCTGACAATGTTAGGTAAGGTAAGTTTTAATATGCTTTTATTCATAGTTTTTGAATAAGTGGACAAAGGTAATATTATTCAAAAAGTAAAAAGAATCGTTGAAATTGCTTTCTTTTTCAATTTTTTACTTTCCGCATATAATCAGCGATATAGATAATTTATACATGTTGAGAATGGTATAAAAGGTTATAATTAATTCCATCTATGAACAATAAAGGATTTCAATGTGTTTTATTATTCAAAAGATTTGGATTAATTCTAAATAGCGTGTAGTTTTGTTATTAGGAAAAAAACATATTTAAATCTTATAATAAAAATTAAAATGGCATTTGAATTACCAAAATTAGGATACGATTACAAGGCATTAGAGCCACATATTGATGCAAGAACGATGGAGATACATCATTCTAAACACCATGCAGGTTATACAAATAATTTGAACGGAGCTGTTGAAGGAAGCGATCTTGCAGGAAAATCAATAGAAGATATACTCAGTGGCGTGTCTGGACAATCAGTAGCAGTACGAAACAATGGTGGTGGATATTATAATCACAATTTGTACTGGGAAGTAATAGCACCGGGTGGTGCACCGGCTCCGGAAGGAGTTTTATTAGATGCAGTAAATGAATCATTTGGAAATATAACGAATTTTCAGGAAGCCTTCACCAAGGCAGCTTTGACTCGTTTTGGGTCGGGTTGGGCATGGTTGGTTCTTCAAAACAATAAGCTGGTGATTTCGTCCACGCCCAACCAGGATAATCCGCTGATGGATGTGGCCGAAGTTCAGGGAACTCCAATTTTGGGGATCGATGTATGGGAACATGCATATTACCTGAACTACCAAAACAGACGTCCGGATTATGTGAATGCATTCTGGAATCTCATCAACTGGGATGAAGTCGCCAGGCGGTTTAAAGGTTAGTTGATTTTTGGTTTTTTCCCCGGGGCAGAGGCTCCGGGGTTTTTATTGTTCTATCTTTGTGATTATGTTAAAATCAAGCAATTCATTTATCGATTTGGAAGATGTATAACGTTGCTCTGTTCTTTCTCCGGCTCTTGAAACATAACGGACCGTTGTGATGTTGTGGATGATGAATTCCCTTGCGATTCGTTTGTGGCTGTAACGGCGTCTGCCGCTTGTGTAAATGTTTTTAACAGGTCTTGCGCTTCTTTGTTAACAGGGTCTAATTCTACCGCTTTATCAATATTTTGTTTCGCCAAATCAACACTTCCCTGTTTTAACAAATATTGTGATCGAAGTACAAATAATTCCGAATTATTAGTAATATTTCTGGCCATGTTTAAATAGCGTGCGGCACTGTTCCAATCATTATTCTTCATGGCCATTCTGCACCTTAGTTTTACAACCTCAAAATTATTATTACGCGATGCCGGAAGTGCAGCCAAAAGTTTTTGAGCATTAGTATCGTCATTTAATAAGTGATAGCATTTTGCACTATAAACTGTTGCGTTAAGGTCGTTTTCCCGAAAGCCCAAAACTTGTTTGTAAACATCCAACGCTTTTGTAAAGTTTTTGTAATTCATTAAAATCTCTCCCATTTGCATCAGTGCCTGATAGTAATCTTCTTTTAGTTTCGCTGCCATCTGGAAAGCTTTTAAGGCGTCATTAGGTTTGCCTAAGTTTTTTAGGGCATAGCCTTTTTGGTATTGGCCTTCTGCAAATTCTTCTTTAATCTCCAATGAATTGTTTGCTGCTTCCAAAGCTTCGTTGTAATTCTTTTGCGTATTATAGACTGAGGCTTTTATCAAGTGGGCTGCGATTTGGTCAGGATTATAAATAATTGAACTATCCGCATAAACTAATGCAGAATCTAATTTTCGTTCTCTCATCATTACATTGGCATAACCTTGCAATACTTGATCACTGTTTGGATTTAATTTCAGGTAATTTTTAAAATGCTCTTTCGCCTCTTTTAATTTTCCTTTTGTTAGTGCATTGAATCCGTGGAGATCTTCTTTGCTTATTCGCTTATAAATTGCTGCAACCGGATATCCATCAACATCAATGGTGTGAACTGTGCCAGCAGGAGGGAAGAGTCCGTCGATAAGTTGTTCTCTTCGAATAAAAACATTTGAATAAATGGCATAATCCCAGTCTTCTTTTGACGTTTCATAATACCTGTTATACGCCATTTCAACATTAGGATAATCATCAAAATACCCTCTGTATGATCCATTTGTTATTACAACAAGGCTATCGCTAAGGTCTTCGTTTTCTTTCAGCCAATCAGATCCTGCCTTAACAGAATTATAATAGTAATCTAAATCATAATTTGCATATCCGCCTTTCATCCCTCCAATAAGTTCATTGAAATATACATATTGATTCGGATGATTGGCTACCATATGCCTTGCCGGGAGGAAAATAAGTATCACCAAGAATATTAGTGGTGCGAGCTTGTATCTATTCTTAAAAAACCCGAAAAGATATAGCCATCCTTTAGAGGCCACAACAACATAAAAGATAACCACAAAGGTTAAATGCCGCATACCACCGTAAATATTTGATTTTTGATAAATAATATAAATTATTGGGAAAATACAACCAAAAATAAGCAGAATCATTATTGGATTCGGGTTGTTATGTTTAACTATTGATAAGATATATGCAATGAAACCAACAATAGTAAATAATGGCATTCCAATAAGCAGGTATTTTGGAGCATAACTTACAGGAAGGCTTTTGGACATTTTCTGAATACCATTAAAAAGGGTTGTTAATGACCAGGGGAATTTAGAAAACGTTACAATAGAGTCATAAACTGCTGTTAAAGGTTCCTCAAGTCCTTTTGGCCAAAGAATAAGACTTGAAAAATAACTGATAAGCAATATGATGCCGAAATAAACCGCGAATCTTAAAATCTGATCTTTATATTTACCAAGCTTGTAAAACTCTTTTCCTGAAATAACAAAAATATAATACGAACCAGCAAAAAGTAAGAAATACCCGTATAGCAATACTCCGGGAGCCCTGTTGCTGATGGTAAATGCAATTCCAATTATTAACCCGATCATGTAGCGCAGCTTAACTTTTGGCCAAAAGTCGAAGAAACGTACGGTATAGTATGTGGCAATAATATATCCGGTGGCAAAAGGAATATCTGACAGGTTATTCATCGAATTACCAAAATACCTTGGTGTTAAAAACATAAAAAGAAGCGCCAGTACTCCTCCGGCTCCGCCCCCGATACGAAGGCCAAGCAGTCCGGCAAAAAGAAGTCCGATAAATC
>DASQBW010000241.1:0-2075 GCA_035635015.1 Draconibacterium sp.
ATATAATTCTGCAGCCTGAGACTTTAAATGAGAAATCTGCTCAAATTATATCAAACGAGATTTCTGTTGATAATGCCATGGCCGATATAAATTTTGAGAGCGACTTTTTTATTGGAGCCGAAGGCATGATGATGGGAATGCATGGTGGAATGAATGGTAATATGAACGGAGAAATGTTTGGAGGAAGTTTACACGACTGGAACCAGGGTGAAGGTTTCCGCTATATGGCAGGACAGTATCCTCAGTATGGCATGTATGGTAACTCTGACCAATATCCTGATTCGTTGGTAATGGATTATGGTATGGGCACCCAACTTTCGAATGGTCGTATGTTAAGTGGAGAAATGATTATCCACATCTCCGGTGAGCCAAACGGAAACGTTTTTATGAGGGAAATCACCTACAATAATTTTTCTGTCGACTCGATGATGATTTCCGGAAGTACAATCATGGAGATAGGCGGGGACAGCATAGGCAGAATGCATAATCTTACTGAAGATTTGCAGATTACCATGCCCGATGGAACAATTGTACACAGACAATCAGAAATATCCCGCCAATGGCTAGAAGGTGAATCAACTCCACTGGTTCAAACCGATGATATGATGCAGATTACCGGTTATGTAACCAACACTGTAACCGAAAACGGTACAGAAACAGTTTATAAAAAGGAAATTGTAGAACCATTAATAAAAACTCTTTCGTGCAGGTATTTTGTGTCTGGAATTATTGAGCTTACCACGGGAGGAAGTTTAATGGCTACTCTTGATTACGGAAATGGTGAATGCGACGATGTGGCAACACTCACGAAAACCGGCGAAGATCCTGTCGAAATATTCCTTTCCGAAAATGATCATAGTGGATATGGTCACATGGGAATGAGTGGTAATACCAGCCAGAATGTTAGTTCCGGCATGGGTATGGGGTCCAACTCTAACGGGACAGGGATGGGATCTAATAGCCAGGGCGGCTCAGGAAGTAATCACGGCTAAAAAGTAGCATTAGAATTAGACTTTGTTAAGATGAACAAAGCCTTCTTCTAATTGTAGATAAAAAAAATAGCAGAACGATACATTGAACACTGAAGAGTTTAAAAATATATTTGAGCTGAAATTTGATGAGCTCCGTGGTTATTTGATTTACCGGTGTGGCGATGAAGAGCTTGCTACCGACATTGCACAGGAATGTTTTATGAAAGTATGGGAAAAACGAGAATCCATAGAAATGAAACAGGTAACAGGATTACTGTTCAAAATGGCTTCTGATTTATTCATTAACAGTTTCCAGTATAAAAAAAGGACACAAAAGATCTTTGAAAACTTAACGTTTGATGTAGAGGACTACTCGCCCGAGGAACTGCTTTCATTTGATCAACTGAAAAACAAATATGAAACGCTCGTCGAAGAAATGCCCGAGAATCAGCGAGCGGTCTTCCTGATGAGCCGCATTGATGGATTGCAGTATAAGGAAATTGCAGAAAGGCTGGGACTAGGCGTAAAAGCCGTGGAAAAACGTATGGGAATAGCATTGAATTATCTGAGAAACGCATTAATCACTGAAAAATAACATGGACAATCAAGTTGAAATACAAAAAATTGATGCTGAAACCCAGGAATTATTTTCACGGGCTCGTGTGGATTGGAGCACAAGCAAAGAAACCATTTTCAGCGAGAAATTTGAAGTGCTGCTTTCAGAGCCAAAAACAAAAGTAGTTTCATTTCCGTCGGCAATCATCAGGTGGAGTGTTGCTGCCTCTATATTGGTCTTGGTTGGATTAACAACAATTGCATTTTTCTACTCAAAAACCATTGACAGTCCTGCAGGAAGTCATCTCACTGCCCAGTTGCCAGATGGATCAACGGTGGAAATGAATGCCGAAACAAGCCTGAAATATTATCCATGGCGATGGTATTTTCAACGCAGGGTTGAAATGGAAGGAGAAGCTTTCTTCTCAGTAAAAAAAGGCAAAAAATTTACAGTCAAATCAAGGCTGGGCGAAACCACCGTGCTGGGTACAACTTTCAACATTTATACCCGCGACGGGAATTACAAGGTGCTTTGTCTTACCGGGAAAG
>DASQBW010000242.1:0-3191 GCA_035635015.1 Draconibacterium sp.
GTATTCAACTGTAACTGGCATATTTGGCGATCTACTTTCGTACATTCGCTTGTTTGCACTTGGCCTCTCCAGTGCCATACTCGGTTTTGTAATAAACGACATTGGTTTACAAATCTTGGGATCATCAAAAATATTCGGCCCGCTATTTTTTGTCATCTTTTTGCTGTTAGGACATACACTTAATATTCTTATCTCATCGCTGGGCTCATTTGTACACCCCATGCGCCTCACTTTTGTTGAGTTTTATAAAAGTGCCGGATTTAAAGGTGGAGGCGAAGAATATAAACCGTTTGGAGAGATGAACGATGAATGAATGGATTAAATAAAAACGATAAACTTTAAACTATTACGATTATGACAACTGCAGTAATTTTAGCTTATATTGGATTGGCAATAATGCTGATTTTTTCAGGAATCGGCAGTGCCATTGGTGTATCGAAAGGTGGAAATGCCACAGTAGGTGCGCTAAAGAAGAAACCCGATAAATTTGGTAGTTATTTGCTTTTAAGCGCCTTACCCGGAACACAAGGGCTTTATGGTTTTGCCGGATTTTTTATCATTAACAGCCAGGGGATTATCGCTCCCGAAATGACCATGCTTCAGGGAGTAGCCATTATGGCCGCTGGACTAACACTAGGTTTTGTAGGATTTTTCTCGGCACTAAACCAAGGAGGTGTAACTTCAAACGGAATTGCAGGAATTGGATCGGGGCACGACATCTTTGGAAAAACAATGGTTTTGGCTGTATTCCCCGAGCTATATGCCATTATCGCTTTTGCTGCAACATTTTTAATAAGTATGAGCATTTAAAAACACGAAAACGCCCAAATATCATTGTCATGTATATTGTTTAGCTGGCCTAAACCTTTCAAATTATCAATGTATTAGAGTTAGTTATCGGGATTTAATAATCCGGTTAATTGGATCTAAAAAGACCAGTGACCTTTAACAAGAAACAACTTCTTTATATCCGTAAATTGCATTTAAAAAATCAATTTAGTTTTTTCGAAAACTAAGCGTTATTTTAGTCTCGTTTTTTGGAAAGCACTATGGATTTAAGTTTATTATCATTGGATACACCCGTTGAACTGATCAATCAGTCAATAAAAGACTGCCTGATTGGGAGCCTCGGAATTGAAATCACAAAAATTGAAGAAGGGAATGTTGAAGGCATATTAAAACTCTCTTCAAAAAATTCGCGTCCGGGAGGCATTTTGCACGGAGGTGCAAACCTTGCCATGGCCGAAACACTCGCCGGTTTGGGCAGTATGTTATTGGTAGACATGAAGGTTTATGACGTACTTGGAATAATGGTTAACGGAAACCATACAGGAGTACTAAAAAAAGGAAAGGCTTTGGCGGTTGCAAAAATCGTTCACCGCGGCAAACAAACGCATGTGTGGAATGTTGATATTTGCAATGAAGAAGGGAGACTGATTTCATCTGTACGTGTTACCAATATGATTACTGAAAAGAATGACCGATAAGGAAAGATTAATATATCTGTTCGACGAACTCGTTAACAAAAACTGCTCTTTTGCCCTCTGGTCGGTGCCTGGCGACAAAACGCTTGAGTTGCTTATTTCATGCCAGGAAGCCTTGATTTATCCCAACGAGGTGAGCCGCTTAAACGGCCAGGAAGGATTTGTTTTTGCACCTTATCATGTCAGCGAAGAAACACCGCTGATTCTGTTAAAACCAGACATTTGTAAAACAGGCATTGAGGAAATCCTCAAGCTCAATATGAACGATGTAAAAGCCGGGCAGAAAGAACAGGCTAACTACACTTCGCACTATATAATTGAAAAGGAAGAATATCTTTCCGACATTGAGCAAACAGTAAATACGATAAAAAATACGAAACTTGCAAAGGCTATTGTTTCGCGCATCATTCCGGCAGAACGAAAAAATGAATCGCTGGGGAAATTGTACTCGCAGCTATTCGAACAAACGCCAAATGCCTTTGTGTACATGGTGAACCTGCCAAAAGCCGGTTTGTGGATGGGAGCCACTCCCGAGATTCTTTTAAAATCGGAAGGCAAAACCATGGAAACCGTTTCGCTGGCTGGTACGCAGCCACGTGTTTCGGGGACAGAATACGGCTGGAGTACCAAAGACATTGAAGAACAAGCTTTTGTTTCGCGCTACCTGGTCGATTTGTTGTACCGGTTTAATATTCACCGCTACACCACCCGCGGACCGGAAACGCTGGAAAGCGGAAAAGTGGCGCACCTTTTCACCAGTTTTCTGTTTGCCAAAAAAAAGCTGGACGACTGTCTCGGTGATTTTATCGCCGAGTTGCATCCAACACCGGCGGTTTGTGGTTTCCCAAAATCGAAGGCCGATAAATTTATAAGTACCATAGAAAAACACAACCGACGTTACTACGCCGGATTTCTTGGTCCGTGGCAACTAAAAGATTCAGTAAGATTATTTGTAAATTTGCGCTGCATGGAAATAATTCCGGAGAAATACATGCTTTATGCAGGTGGCGGAATTACTTCGCGGTCGGTTCCCGAAGAAGAATGGGAAGAGACCAACAACAAAGCAAAAACCTTGTTATCGGCAATAGAAGCTATACGACAGAATGATCTCAACTAAAAAACACGTTCAACAACTGGCAGCACTTCTTCATCAGAAGGGTATAAATGACGTGGTTATTTCTCCCGGATCGCGAAACGGGCCAATGATAAACACTTTTGTGGGAAGTGGTTTATTTAATTGTCGCAATGTGGTTGACGAGCGCAGTGCTGCCTATTTTGCTTTGGGTTTGGCACAAGCGCTGAAAAAACCGGTTGCTATTGTCTGTAGCTCGGGAACAGCAACCTTGAATTATGCACCTGCCATTGCCGAAGCGTATTATTTAACTATTCCGCTGATCGTAATCACTGCCGACCGTCCGGAGTACTGGATCGACCAGCTCGAAAACCAGTGTATCAATCAGAGAGGGATTTATTCCAATTTTGTAAAAAAGGAATACAACCTCCCGTTGGAAGAATCGGAAATCGAGTTGTGGCAGGCTGCCCGCGAAATAAACGAGTGCTTAAGCGCTGCTGTCTCAGGGAAATCAGCGCCGGTGCATATTAATGTTCCGCTGGAAGAACCGTTACATGATTTGCTGGACGAAGAATTACCTGCAACAAAAGCGATCGTTGCTAAAGAATCAGTTTTAGGCATCAATAAAGCAATCT
>DASQBW010000243.1:0-2293 GCA_035635015.1 Draconibacterium sp.
TCATTTCACAACATTTTAAAATTCAAATTTCAAAGTCATGAAAACAACACCAACAGAACTCTCATGGTTTAAGTTGTCATTGCTTCACTTTTTATACGAAAGTCATCCGGAAATAACGGATGATAACGATCTTCTGAATACCCGGAGTGATCTTGCGGCAGAATGCTATTCGCAGGCCGTTAAAAACGGGCACAATCATCAGGAAGCAGAAGAACTGGCACATAAAGAATTGTATAAAGGGCTTCACTTTTCAAAACACGATACCCTTGTAACCATTATCTGGAATGAGTTTTCGGGAATTATCCCATTGGAAGAAGCTAAAGAATTTGCCGTTCGGTTTCTGCCGGAAGCAGTTCCGGTTTTTGAAAAATACAGGTTGAACGATGAGTTTGCTTTTAGTTCTGAGTTTAACGATTTATACACCGAGCTAACAGGAGCTATCGATATCTGGCTGGAAGAACATGAGCTTTAATAAAGAACAGCACCTGCGTGCAAATATTGAAGCCCTTAAACTTTGCTTTCTACTGGAGAAAGAAAATCGGAACCCAACGGCAGAAGAAACAAAAGCCCTGAAACAATTTTCCGGTTTCGGGGCTTTAAAATGTATTCTCAATCCGGTAGAAAATCTGTCGGATATTGCCCGGTGGCCCGATTCCGAAGTGGGATTGTTTCCAGCGGTTATGGAATTACATGATGTTTTGAAGAGAAATTCAAAAACAGCACAGCAGTACAAACTATTTACGAATAGTCTGAAAAATTCCATCCTAAGCGCTTTTTATACTCCTCCTGAAATTGTCAATACAATATCAGAAGCTTTTAAAAACAACCAACTTGAAGTCTCCCGCTTTCTTGATCCTTCAGCCGGTTTAGGTGAATTTATCTCCGCATTCAAAAGTCAAAACGATATTCAAACAACAATAGGCTTTGAAAAGGATTTGCTAACAGGAAAAATTCTGAGCCAACTCTATCCTGACGATAAAATACAAATCAAAGGTTTTGAGGAAATTGAAAGCAGGCACAATAATTATTTTGATGTTGTTTCATCCAATATCCCCTTTGGAGACGTGGCCGCGTTTGATATTTCCCATTTAAAAAGTCCTGATAGGGTTAAACAACAGGCAAGCAGAAGTATTCATAACTACTTTTTTCTGAAAGGAGTTTATGCTATAAAAGATGGAGGAGTACTGGCTTTTATAACATCACAGGGAGTAATGAACTCAACCAAAAACGAACCTATCCGTAGGTATTTGATGGAGAATACGAACCTGGTTTCTGCCATCCGTTTACCCAACAACCTTTTTAAAGATTATGCAGGAACAGAAGTTGGAAGCGATCTGGTAATCCTGCAAAAAGACAATCAAAAAGGAAAACAAACTCAACAAGAACAGGCTTTTGTAGAAAGTGAAAAATATTCCAGTGGAGTTTATAATAATACTTATTTCAACGACCTCCAACGAGTAGTTCATACCAAAGGATATATCGATACAGACCCCTATGGAAAACCGGCGCAGATATTTATTCATGGAGGCGGAATTCCCGGAATTGCAGGCGATCTGAAAAAGATGTTGGAATCCGACTTAAGGACAAGACTTAATCTTGAATTATTTCAGAAAGTGAATACAAACAAAACGGCTGTTGGTTTTTCAAAGAATAGTCCAACCAGAGAACCATCGAAAGAACAAGCCCCTCAAAACCTATATGATCTTTTTGGTTTCAGTCAGGAAGAGCGTACACAAAGAAATACCATTAGAAGGCAGAAACAGACAAAAACAAAAAGCAAACAATTAAACCTGTTTAATCCCCCCGGAAAAGTAAATGGAACGATAAAAAATAACAAAATCCCCACGCTGCCCAACGAAAGAAATTATTCCGGAGAGTTACGGGCACATTATAAAAAAGGTTCGTTGGTAAAAGACAATAATCAATTAGGTTACCTGAAGGAATGGAATGAAAGTGGGGGGACTTTTAAACGACTGAGTTTAAGTTCTCAGCAGGAAACCAAAGCATTTTTATTTATTCAGCTTAGGGATGTCTATCAAAAGCTTTATCAAATTGAAGCCGATACGCAACAGGAAGATAAGGGCAGCCGTCATCTGCTTAACAAACATTACGATGAGTTTGTACGAAATTACGGTCAGTTAAACGATCCTAAAAATCTTGGGTTAATAAAAATGGATCCGTTAGCCAACGAGGTTTTGGCATTGGAACGAGGGGTAAATGGAGAACTGGTCAAAACAGATATTTTCACACAGCCTGTTGCTTTTAATGCCCATGAACTGGACCAGGTGGACAC
>DASQBW010000244.1:0-9018 GCA_035635015.1 Draconibacterium sp.
TGAGGGTGCGGTATTTTATGAATAATTTGGTTAAGTATTTCGGGAACTCCTTCTCCGGTTTTTCCGCTTGCCCGGATAATGTCTTCATGATCGCAGCCAATTAGATCGATGATCTGATCTTCAACAACTTCGGGCATGGCATTCGGGAGATCCATTTTGTTCAAAACCGGAATGATCTCCAAATCGTGCTCAATGGCCAGGTACAGGTTTGATATGGTTTGTGCCTGAATACCTTGTGTGGCATCAATAATTAATAATGCTCCTTCGCAGGCGGCAATCGATCTGGAAACCTCGTAAGAGAAATCCACGTGTCCGGGTGTGTCAATCAGATTCAGCTTATAAGCCTTATCGTCGTGCACATAATCCATCTGTATGGCATGGCTTTTAATTGTAATGCCACGTTCCTGTTCAAGATCCATACTGTCAAGCACCTGGGCATGCATTTCTCGTTCGCTAACCGTTTTGGTATATTCCAAAAGACGGTCGGCCAATGTGCTCTTCCCGTGATCGATGTGTGCAATGATGCAAAAGTTCCGAATATTCTCCATTTACTACCTGTTAACAACCATTTAATTAATTGGTTCCTGAATTTTGCGCAAAGATATTTATTTTTTGATATAAATCAGGAGAGTATATCTGATGCAGATAATTTAATAAACTTAATCAATTCAGAGGTAAAAGCATAGGTAATTTGGTAGGCTTCTGGCCATTCACTCTGGCGTGGTCCGGCAATATTCAGCGTTGACATTTTATTTACCATCATCCAAGCTGATAAACAATCAGGAGGTGTGTCCGGACCGATAATCCGGACCGGTTTTTTCATTTTTTGTGCAAAAAGTAATGTAAGCAAAGTCCCATTACTCAATGTTCCGGGGGCAAGAATGAGTGTGCCGTCTGAATTAAGTATATTTTTCAGGGTTCTGAAGGCATAATTCGTTTGTGCTGTTTCTGTCAGAGGGTATTTATCGGGTATTACTCCGTCTTCCGCCTTTCTTCCTTTTGGGCACCAACCACCGCACGGGAATGAGAAATGTAGACAGGCGTCTAATACTGCCCGGTCAACTCCGGTTTGTCCTCCGGAAATGAACTTTTGGCACAGTATTTGTAATTTGTTTTGTAGCATGAAAACAATTAAACTGAAAGGCGAAATGTATCGTTTTTTCAGGAAACAGGAAAGAGACAAAAATACTTCACAGCAATAAGCTGTTTTTTCATAAGTTTGGTTTAGTTAGGTTTAGTTTAGAATCCCGGTAGCAGAGGCACCGGGATTTTTCTTTAGTAGACTTTTGTGTGTTGAGCTATTTTGTTTCCAGGAGCATAAATAAAAATTTACAAAACATGAGGAATGGATGTTGCGGCTTAATAGATCAACCCATTAAAAAACTAAAGCAATTTGTGGGCAATGAATGATTTATCTGTTAGTGGGTAGATGAATAGTTGTTAATTTCTCGAGATTAAAAGTTTCTTCACTGTGTGTTTGTCTTCTGTGGTTGTTATCTGAACGAGGTAAATGCCGTTGGGAATATCATGTATTTGCAGTTGAACTTTAGGAAGCGGGTAATCGTACCGTTTTCTTAGTACCTGCTTTCCTGTAATATTGGTAAGTTGTATTTCTTTAATTTCGTTATCAGGAAAATCCAGGGTAATTTTATCGTTCTTGCAAGGATTGGGGTATATTTTTAATTCAGATTTCACTTCCTGTGTTGAATCAGGATTTAGTGCTTTTTCCTGCGAAAAAGAACTAACTGAAATAGTAAGTGATATAATCAGAAGTATAATAGCTTTCATGCTTTCCTGTTTTAATTGTTTTCCAAATGTCTTCATACAAATAATATGCCTGTTTGTACAGACAGAAGAAAATCAAAACAGTTGCAGGGCAGCTTCTAAATCTTCGGGAGTATCAATTCCAATAGTCTGATAGCTTGTTTCGGCTGTTTTTATTTTATATCCGTTTTCAAGCCAACGCAGTTGCTCCAATGATTCGGCAAGTTCGAGTTTTCCTGGAGCGAGTTTGGTAATCTTTTGTAAAACATCTGCTTTAAAAGCATACAGTCCAATGTGGCTCCAGAAAATATGTTTCTTTACCCAATTTTCACTTTCTTCTCCACGTAAATATGGAATTGGGGAACGACTAAAATACAAAGCAAAGTCATTTTTATCGAGTACTACTTTGGGGCGGTTTGGGTTAAAAAGTTCTTCTTGCGAATTTATTTTTTTAACCAGCGTTGCAATTTCTGTTTCATTCTCAAAACACTGCTTAATTAGCTCTAATTGCTCCGGTTTAATAAAAGGCTCGTCGCCCTGGATATTTACCACGATATCAAAATCTATGGATGCTGCAATTTTTAAAGCTGCCTCGGCACACCTGTCGGTGCCACTCTGATGAGAGGCGCTTGTTTTGACAACCTCACCGCCAAATGCATTTACCGCATTGAAAATACGATCATCATCGGTCGCAACACAAACAAATGGAAGTGCTTTTAAGGCATTTTCATAGACCCATTGAATCATGGGTTTATCCTTAATTTTTGCCAACGGCTTTCCCGGAAATCGCGATGATTGATAACGGGCAGGTATAATTCCAATGAAGTTCATACTTCTCCTTTTTAACTTTTCTTGGACTGATTTCGAACAATTTGTCAGAAATAATTTTCGATGCTTCAAAGATAATAATCGTTTGAGATAATCGCTGCATTGTGCAGAAAATATGTTGGAACGGGATTTGCAAAGTACACGAGGATTAAGAAAAAACCTAAAAAAACTTAATTGTGACTGACTTTCTGTCATTGCTAGGGAAAAATTATAAATTTGCAAATTGTTGATAGAATACAATATGGATACACAAGCAATAAAACAAAGGTTTGGAATTATTGGAAACACTGCCGGATTAAATCGTGCAATAGAAGTAGCTGTTCAGGTAGCTCCAACCGATTTATCGGTACTTGTAACCGGTGAAAGTGGTGTTGGTAAAGAAATATTCCCGCAAATTATACATCAGTTCTCAAGTCGTAAGCATGGGAAATATATTGCCGTAAACTGCGGAGCTATTCCTGAAGGAACGATCGATTCAGAATTATTTGGCCACGAAAAGGGAGCGTTTACGGGCGCCCTGGCAGATAGGAAAGGCTATTTTCAGGAAGCCGATGGAGGGACCATTTTTTTAGATGAGATTGGTGAGCTGCCCTTGTCAACCCAGGTACGGCTACTTCGTGTACTTGAAACCGGAGAGTTTATTAAAGTTGGTTCATCGCAGGTAATAAAGACCAATGTTCGTGTAATTGCTGCTACCAATGTTAATATTCCCAAAGCTATTGATGAAGGAAAATTTAGGGAGGATTTATATTATCGCTTAAATACTGTTCCTATTACTATACCGTCGTTGCGCGAGCGGCCCGACGATATCATATTGTTATTCAGAAAGTTTGCCCGAGATTTTGCTGAGAAATACAGAATGCCACCGGTTCATTTAACAGAAGATGCCCGGATTTCTTTAGTAAATTTCCGATGGCCCGGAAATATTCGGCAGTTAAAAAATATTACAGAGCAAATTTCAATTATAGAACAGGAAAGGGAAATTACAGCTGATTCGTTAAGACCTTATCTTCCATTCGACGGTTCAAAAAATTTACCCGCTTTATTTGCTGCAAAGGACGAAAATAAATCGTTTGCCAACGAGCGTGAGATTTTGTACAAAGTGCTTTTCGATATGAAAAGCGATATGAATGATCTGAAAAAGCTTGTACTTGATTTAATGGAAAACAAAGATGACCCAATTTCGGGAGATCAGGCACAGATTATCAGGAATTTATACAATACAGGCGATGGTAGTTTTGTGCCAAATGACCAGGTTTCGAATCCTATTCACATTTCCTCGGTCGATAAAGATAATATTCAGGATACAGAGGAATTTGTTGAAGAATCACTTTCTTTGGCAGATAAAGAAGTAGAGTTAATAAAAAAAGCGTTGGATAAACACCGTGGTAAAAGAAAGTATGCTGCTCAGGAGTTGGGAATATCGGAGCGTACTTTATACCGAAAAATAAAAGAATACGATATTAAGGGATAAAATATGTTGAAACGGTTAATATATAGGATCGGAATGCCTTTGTTTTTGGGCATTGTGCTGATTTCATGTTCTGTAAATTATAATTTTACAGGGTCGAAACCCATGGTATTGGAGAAAACCTTTGCCGTATATTATTTCCCCAACCGGGCGCGATTGGTTAATCCGACGTTAAGTCAAAATTTTACTGAGGAATTGCGTGAAAAGCTAACACGTCAAACATCTTTGAACGAAGTTACAGATAATGGTGACGTGGAATTTGAAGGACAGATAACGGGGTATGACTTTAAACCGATGTCGATTCAGAAAGAGGATGTTTCGGCACAAACCCGATTAACCATAACAGTAAAAGTAAAATATACCAACAGTAAGGTGCCGGACGATAGTTTTGAGCAAACATTCTCGGCATACGAAGATTTTGATAGTAACTTATCTATAACTTCTGTGGAGGAAGAATTAAGCGGAGAGATTATCGAGAAACTAATCGACGATATTTTTAACGCATCTATTGCAAGCTGGTAACATGGAGGGAGAACAATTTAAATCATACATGGAGAATGTGGATGCACTGAATGCTGAAACGCTTGGTGAGGTGGAAAAACTTACCCATGATTTCCCATGGTTTCCCTTTGGCTGGTTGTTGTATTTAAAGAATCTGAAAAATCTGAATCACGTAGATTATAATACTGTTTTGAAGAAAGTGGCCATTATAGTTCCCAACCGAAAAATGTTGTTTAATTTTCTGAATAACGAAAAAAAACCAATTCGTCAGTTTGCCCCTAAAAATAACAAGGCGGCAGAGTACTATTTAGAGGGATCTGTCGAGTTAGAAACGGAAAACTCGCTCATCGACAAATTTCTGTCTGATAGTAACAATCGCCCCCGGGGTGTTAATGTTAATTTGCGAAGTGGTAAAGAGCCCGGTAGTAGCGTGGTTGTTGAACAGTCGTTAGAAGAGGATACGGAGCTGGTTACCGAGACTTTGGCATCTATTTATTTTCAGCAAAAGAACTTCGAAAAGGCTTTGGATGCATACCATAAATTAAGTTTGAAATATCCGGAAAAAAGTGTTTACTTTGCAGGCCGTATTAAAGAAATTGAATTGTTAAAGCATAATAATTAATAAAGATGTATATTTTAATCACTGTTTTAATATTTATTGTTTGTATCCTTTTGGTACTTATTGTTTTGGTGCAAAATTCAAAAGGAGGAGGCTTGGCAAGTAATTTCCAGTCTTCAGGTCAGGTAATGGGCGTGCGTAAAACAACAGATTTCCTTGAGAAAGGCACATGGTTTTTGGCTGGTGCCTTGTTATTTCTGTGTGTTGTAGGTGCAGGTTTTATTCCTCGTGAGCAAATACAATCAGAGCAGAGTAGGGTGCAGGAGCAGATTGAAACTACAGTTGATCCTACACAGGTTCCAACATTTCCAACTACTACTCCGGCTGCAACCAATGAAACACCGGCTGTCGATGAAGATGGTGGTGAGGAGTAAAATTGAAAAGATATTCTTTAGAGAAAGCCGTTCGATTATTTTTTCGAGCGGCTTTTTTATTATTCGAGAGCTTCTATGTTAGTCCGAATTTTCTTCGTAATATCATCAATAATTAAAATAATATACTTTTCACTTCGAAAGTAAAAGAGGCGGGTTGAGAACTGAAGGTCTTTCATTTCGCGCTGCCCATTTCTATTAAAAAATGGTCGGCGAATGTGATTTTTATAAACATCAGTGTTATTGAGGTACGAGTCGAAAGCAGAGAGCCTTAAATCACAGGTACAACATTTTGATGTTTTACCGCAATCTTCTGCCTCTTCAATCTGGTAGGCACAGCCAATTGCCTCTCCGCAGAGCATGTACATTACGTCTTCATCGGCCTTGTTTGAGAATATTGTTTTTAATGCATTGTTAAAGGCTTGTAATCTCATGTCCTTATCTAATAATAATATGCAGCTGGTGATATTATTTAGGACAATATTCATAAAATCGCCCGATTGTTCAAGCATTTCAAAACTGTGATTGGCCATTGTTTTTTTTGAAATCATCTGGATATGGTTTGAAGTTTAAGTGTTAAAAGTACAAAAAAAGAAACTGAAAGCCAATATGTTGTTTCGGTATACTAAGGTTTGTAGGCGCATTTAGTTAGAATGTGTTCATGGTTTCAAAAAACACCTTGAGCAATCCTTTAATTTTTAATCGAAGATTTGAAAAAATTACAATGTAAATCGTGGCGAATGATATTCACTTTCAACAAGCAACGGAATATTTAGCATGGCATCAGTTTCAATATTGAAGTTGGCTTTTCCTGTTAATTGTATCATTATAAAATAACGGGGATTCTCATTCATGCGGTTAATAAGTTGAGAGAGCAGATCGTCCAGATGAACAGAAAGTGTCTCACTGTTTAAAGAATTACCAGATTGTAACAGATCAAGTGTTTGAATGTTCTTGTATTCAAAATCGCTTTGTGTTTTATAAGCTAATACCAACTGAAGTTCGCTAATCGTTTCGCTATTGTTCAATGCTTCAAAAGAGATTAATGCTCCAGCTTCAGGAGAGATTTGTACAATATCTCCAGGGCAATTCTTTAACTCGTTACTATAGCCGAGGCAGAAAACCGATATCCCGGTAAAATTGAATTCTCCAAAGGAGGTTTCGGATGGTTCAGGTTGTTCTGACAAATGCGTGGTTAATGGAATTTCGATAGAAATGTCGGTTGCTGTTAAGAAGTCTGTTTCTGCTTCTTCGCAGGATATCATTGCTATAAATAGCAACCCGCTCCAAAATAAAATTTTGATTTTCATGGCTTCTTGTTTAAATGTTTAATTTTCCTGCTGTACGCGGGCCCTTGTTTCCTGTCGGTTAAGGTACGAAATTAAAGAGTGAATTGTTGCAATATGAAATAAAAAAGAAAAAAAGGTCCGAAAAGAATCAATCGAATATATTATTGTGTCACCATGGCAGGGAGTATGACAAATTGTTAAAATGCAGTATTCCAGTGTAATACATGAGGTGTTTCTTGCAATGTGGCATTGTTTGATGTAATTTTGTCCTTGTTCTTAATAGTGCCAATGGCTTTACATACTTGGCATAAAATATGATATAAGCTGAGCGTTATTACGAAAAAAATATTTAATTATAAAACTGAAACAAAATGGCAGATTTAAAAGGTAGAATTCTTGCTGGAAAAATCCTGGTTCAACCACAGGAGGCAGAAGAAAAAACAGTGAGTGGAATTATTATTCCTGATTCAGCAAAAGAGAAACCACAAGTAGGTACTGTGGTTTTGGTCGGTGCTGATAAAAAAGATGAGCCAATGGAATTAAAAGCTGGCGATATCGTTTTTTATGGAAAATACTCAGGTACTGAGTTGAACATTGATGGAGTAGATTATTTATTAATGTCGCAATCTGACGTTTTATACATTAACTAATTTCAACAAGTAAAAATCAGAAAAGATGGCTAAAGAAATTAAATTCGATATTGAAGCACGAGATTTGCTTAAAAGTGGTGTTGACCAGTTGGCTAACGCCGTAAAAGTTACTTTAGGGCCAAAAGGCCGTAACGTAGTTATCGAGAAAAAATTTGGTGCACCACAAATTACTAAAGACGGTGTAACTGTTGCAAAAGAAATTGAGTTAAGCGACGCATACGAAAATATGGGTGCACAAATGGTTAAAGAAGTAGCCTCGAAAACCGGCGACGACGCTGGTGATGGTACGACTACTGCAACTGTTTTGGCACAATCAATCGTTAATGTTGGTTTGAAAAACGTAACTGCAGGTGCTAATCCAATGGACCTTAAACGTGGAATCGACAAAGCTGTTAAAGCTGTAGTGAAAAGCATTCAGGAGCAGGCTCAAACTATTGGTGATGATTACGCAAAAATCGAATCGGTTGCAAAAGTTTCAGCAAACAACGATGCAGTAATTGGTGCCTTAATTGCTGAGGCAATGAAAAAAGTACACAAAGAAGGTGTTATCACTATAGAAGAAGCAAAAGGTACTGATACTTACGTTGACGTAGTTGAAGGTATGCAATTCGACCGTGGTTACCTTTCTCCATATTTTGTAACTGATGCAGAAAAAATGGTTGCAGAATTAGATAATCCTTTCATCCTGATCCACGACAAAAAGATCAGCACAATGAAAGATCTTCTTCCTGTACTGGAAGCTACAGCTCAAACAGGTCGTCCGTTGATGATCATTTCTGAAGATGTTGATGGCGAAGCATTGGCAACTTTGGTTGTTAACCGTTTACGTGGTTCGTTAAAAGTATGTGCCGTTAAAGCTCCTGGTTTTGGCGATCGCAGAAAAGAGATGCTGGAAGACATTGCAATCCTTACTGGTGGTACTGTTATTACCGAAGAAAAGGGTATGAAGCTGGAGCAGGCTACAATTGATATGTTGGGTCAGTGCGAGAAAATTACTGTTGACAAAGAAAATACAACTGTAGTTAACGGTGCCGGTGCACAAGAAGCTATTGCTGCTCGTGTTAACCAAATCAAAACTCAGATGGAAACTACAACTTCTGATTACGACAAAGAAAAGCTACAAGAGCGTTTGGCTAAATTAGCCGGTGGTGTTGCAGTTATCTATGTTGGTGCTGCTTCAGAAGTAGAAATGAAAGAGAAAAAAGACCGCGTTGATGATGCATTGCACGCAACCCGCGCTGCTGTTGAAGAAGGAATTGTTCCTGGTGGTGGTGTAGCTTTGGTACGTGCCATTGCTGCATTGGAAGACCTGAAAGGCGAAAACGAAGACGAAACAACAGGTGTTGAAATCGTTAAACGTGCCATCGAGGAGCCATTGCGTCAGATTGTAGCTAACGCTGGTAAAGAAGGCGCTGTTGTAGTTCAAAACGTAAAAGACGGTGAAGGCGACTATGGTTACAATGCTCGCACTGATGAGTACCAGAAACTTTACGAAGCTGGTGTTATCGATCCTGCAAAAGTAACT
>DASQBW010000245.1:0-3043 GCA_035635015.1 Draconibacterium sp.
GAGGGGCATTTATGGAAATTTATGCGTTTACGGCCCGTTAATTTTCCAACCTTGCGAATTTCGCAACTCGCTGCTTTAATTTTTCAGTGGCAGGGCCTATTTTCACGAATCCTGGAAACGGAGACCATTCAGGAACTAAAAGCACTTTTTAAAGTAAAAGCATCAAGTTATTGGGATACGCATTACAATTTTAACAAAGCATCAAAAAATGATAAACCAAAAGAATTGGGCGACACCGCTGCTAATATCCTGATCATAAATGTTGTCGTTCCTTTCCTGTTTGTATATGGCGAACAACAAAATAAACACGAGCTAAAAAGCCGGGCACTCCAATTTATAGAACAATTACCTGCAGAAAACAATTCTATCATTTCAAAATGGGCAGAGTTGGGCATTGTGGCCCGTTCGGCATTTGAATCACAAGCTTTACTTCAATTAAAAAACTGTTACTGCGAATCAAAAAAATGTTTAAATTGCCAATTAGGGGTTAAATTGGTTTCATCAATACAAAATCACGACAACTAACATGCCTGCAAGTAGCCAACAGTACAATAAGTTTCAAGCAGTTTCCAGCAAAACTGTTAAAATCGGGATTGGTCTGCTTCTCTCGATCTTAATTTTTGGCTCAATGGGTTATTATTATATTGAGGGAATGACCCTGCTCGACAGTGTGTACATGACGGTGATCACAATATCTACAGTTGGTTTTAAAGAAGTAGGTTCGCATCCTTTAACACCAGATGGAAAGATATTTACCATTGCATTGATTATTATGAGTTTGGGAAGTTTGGCCTATGTTGGCTCAAATATGGCTCGTTTTGTTTTCGACGGAGAATTGGCTAATTATATAAAAACGTACAGGGTGGATAAAAAAATTGCAAAACTAAATGACCACGTTATTATTGTGGGCTATGGCCGGAATGGCGAACAAGCCGCCATGGAACTGGCCGAAAATGAAGTGGAATTTGTTATTCTCGACAAGCGCGACAATGTTATCTCCAGGCTTCGCGAAAACCCGGAACTCCTTTACATTAAGGGAGATGCCACTCACGAAGAGACACTGGAACAGGCAGGCATTCATCGGGCAAGGGCATTAATTGCAACTACTCCTAACGATGCCGATAATGTTTTTGTTGTATTAACCGCCCGTAGTATGAATCCGGGATTAACTGTGATCAGCCGTGCTTCAGAACTTGAAAGCCAGATGAAACTAAAACGTGCCGGTGCCACCAATGTTATAATGCCTGAGCGGATTGGCGGCCAGCGGATGGCGAAATTAGTCCATCAACCCGACGTTGTTGAATTTATCGAGTACATTTTGTTGCAAAAATCGCAGGATGTTACCCTCGAAGAGGTTCCATGCAAAAATCTTGCACAACGTTTTGTGGGCAAATCAATTGCCGACCTTAAAGTTCGGGAGTTTACCGGTGCCAACATTATCGGAATTAAAATAAGCGGAGCCAGATATGTTTTCAATCCCGATCCTCAAATGATACTATCGCGAAACGATCAGTTGTTTGTTCTAGGAAATCCACAGCAAATTGCGAAATTGAAAGAAGTAATGAAAAGTGAAGCTTAGAGAGTATTCACCTGAAAATAATTTGGCACCTGCAGTTCATTTTGCAAATCACCAATACCTCTGATCAGTAACAGCTGGATGAACCTTATCCTCACAAAAACGTAATAATTGTCTGGAGAGATGAATAAACTTAAATTTGAATACCGTATTACAATATTCTACCTAATTATTGGCGGCGCCTGGATCATTTTCTCCGATAAATTTTTATTGACCATAACTACCGACCAGCAATTACTTACCCAAATGCAAACCTACAAAGGTTGGTTTTATGTTGTAACAACCTCAATACTCCTGTTTTTTCTGATACGAAAACACATTAAACAACTTCGCAAAGCAGAGGCTGAAGCAAATAAAAGCAACGAGCTCAAATCCTTCTTCCTCCAAAATATTTCGCACGAAATAAGAACCCCTATGAATAGTATCGTGGGATTTTCGGAGATACTGGAAACAAATGATTTAAAGGAAGATGAGCTTAAAAAGTTTTTAGCGATAATACGCAACAGCTCTCACCAGTTACTATATATCGTCAATCAGTTATTAGATATCTCGATGCTGGAAACCGGCAATATGAAAGTTTACGAAGACAAGGTTGATCTGAATAAATTAATGGATGAAATTGATACTGCATTTTCTCCAACCTTAAATAGAGAAGTCGAATTTACAGTTATCAAAGGGTTGGATGATCAGAAAAGTATAATTACAACCGATGAAGGTAAACTGCGGCAAGTGATAATGAACTTATTAAACAATGCAAAGAAATTTACGCCCTCCGGAACCATCAAATTAAGCTATACGCTGAACAATGCAATGTTAAAATTTACTGTTGAAGATACAGGCATTGGATTATCAGAAGAAGCCCATAAAAATATTTTCAAACGTTTTCAAAAGGCGCATGATGAAAGCACTCCCCTTTATGATGGAGTTGGGCTGGGACTTGCCATTTGTAAGGGAAACATTGATTTGCTGGAAGGCGATATCGGTTTTTCTTCCTCAATTGGTAACGGATCCGTATTCTATTTCAATGTACCCTATTCTCCCTGTTATTAACAAACCGGGTTTCTTTGCGAAACTACCCTTAACATCGTTTAGTTTTTTTTCAGCAATCTTAAAGAAAACTATCACGACCTTTGGCTTAAAGCTAAATGAAACATGAAAACTTATACCTCGCTGTTAATCCTTTTCTTTTACAGGCTTACGCCCAAGACACAACTTTTACTATCGAAGGGAAAACGGTTAATAATGAAGGATTACCAATTGCCGATATTTACGTCATCAACCCACGTACACTAGAAAAATATGTCACCTGTGAGGACGGAATTTTTAGTATTGAAGTTAGCCCGACAGACGAACTGGTCTTTTCACACATCTCATACCTCCGGGTATCAATTCCGGTATATAATTTATTGCTGAATCCTTTAGTTTCGCTGAAATCAAAGAATGTAGAAATACCGGAGATCGTAGTTC
>DASQBW010000246.1:0-1570 GCA_035635015.1 Draconibacterium sp.
GGGGTGGGAAATATCGAAACTTTTTTTTTCTGTATTCTGAAAGTACAACTTGACAAGTAAAATGTTTGTATTGGAGCTCCTTAGGAGGATCGCAAATAGCAGCTTCCGATAACCGGATGAATTACTATCGCCCAATCCTTATTCTCATCTTCGGAAAATCAAAAACAGTATTATTTATAGCAAAAAATATTTCAAAAAGTTTTGATGATTCATAAATCCTCACACCCAAAGTACTATAAGCATTGATGGTTTGATGGATTTGGATTGGGTGTTGTTGGGCTTAGCAACTTTCAGGGGCAAGTGGAGTTTGGGATCAATTACCTTTATCAATATCCAATTATCACTAAAATTATTCTTATTCCCTAAAGTAATTATTCTTAAAATAAAAACTCCCACCGAAGCGGGAGTATAGGATTTAGTATCCTTCGGCATATAGCCTTATTGTGATAAGATACAAAATTCGAATTCTATGTTTTGGAACATTCGTCAAATATATTCAAGGCTAATATAGTCTTTTTTATTATTAATTATTTATATTTAACAACATATTAATAAAATCAATAACCTTTAAATGCTCCGAAAATGGCAAAGATTTTAGGATTGGACCTCGGTACAAACAGTATTGGTTGGGCTGTTGTTGAGAAACAAGATGGCGAATACTCATTGTTAGATAAAGGAGTTAGAATCTTTCAGGAGGGGGTAAAACTTGAAAAAGGAATCGAGAGCTCAAAAGCAGCAGAACGAACCGAACACCGTAGTGCACGACGGATAAAATACCGTAGAAAACTACGAAAGATAGAAACGCTAGAAGTGCTGTCGGAATATAATTATTGCCCCAAACTTACCAAAGATGAGTTGGATTTATGGCGATATAAAAAGGTGTACCCACAAAATATTGCTTTTCGCAATTGGTGGCTCACCGATGAAGATTCTGAAAAACATCCGTATTTTTTTAGAAATCTGGCAATAACTAAGCATTTAGATTTAAACAAAGAAACTGATCGACATAAGTTAGGACGTGCATTTTACCATATGGCGCAACGTCGTGGATTTCTTAGTAACCGATTAGATTCTAATCCTGAAAACGAAACCGGAAAAGTAAAAAGCAGCATAAAAGAGTTACAGGAAAAGAAAGGAGACCGGACTTTAGGGCAGTATTTTTATGAAGATTGTTACCTGAAAGGCGAAAAAATACGCGACCAATACACTCACCGCGAAGATGATTACCTTGATGAGTTTAACCGTATCTGTACCTTTCAAAATATTCCAGAAGAGCTTAAAAACAAATTATACAAAGCCATTTTTTATCAACGGCCGTTAAAATCACAAAAAGGCTTGATTGGAAAATGTGTATTTGAACCCAAAAAGCCTCGTTGTGCCGTTTCGAGACCTGAGTTTGAAGAATACCGGATGCTTTGTTTTATCAACAATATAAAGATTAAAACACCAGATGATGAGAAATTGAGACCACTGAACTCCGATGAGCGGAGTAAAATTATACCACGGTTCTTCTTGCAGCGTGATCATTTTGATTTTGAAGATTTGGCCAAGCAGCTTGCACCTAAGAAAC
>DASQBW010000247.1:0-1969 GCA_035635015.1 Draconibacterium sp.
AAATAACCAAGAGTTACTATAGAAACAGTAACTTTACCTCAATTATTATATTAATTGGTTTAAATAAATGATCAGTAAAAATACAATAAAACTTATTAATTCTCTGGCATTAAAGAAATACCGTCAAAAAGAAAATCTATTCCTGATTGAAGGGGATAAAATGGTAGTTGAAGCACTGCAATCTGATTTAAAGATAGAGTTATTATTAGTTACTGATCATTTTAACGCGGCGGACTCGCACAAACAACGTAATGTTTCTAAAACGATTGAAGTTGATACGAGGGAATTAAAAAAAGTGAGTTTGCTTCAAAATCCTCAAAACAGCCTGGCAGTTTGTCACATTCCTGAGAAACAAAACTTCCCCGAACATTTGCCTGATGGCTTATCGTTATATCTTGATAGTATTCAGGATCCGGGTAATATGGGAACCATTCTACGAATATGTGACTGGTACGGTATTACACAGTTGTTCTGTTCTACCGATACCGTAGATTTATACAATCCGAAAGTCATCCAATCCAGCATGGGATCGTTTAACAGGGTAACTCTTCACGAAAGCGATTTCGACAGAATTTATGATCTGGCTAAAATGGCGAAGGCACCTGTTTATGGAGCATTTATGGATGGTGAAAATATTTATCAGACACAATTGCCCGAGCAAGCGGTTTTAACTGTAGGTAACGAAGGAAATGGGATTCGGGCATCAGTGGAAAAAAGGATTCACAACAAACTTAGTATCCCAAACTTTTCTAAAAATAGAGTAAAAGCCGAATCATTGAATGTTTCGGTAGCTACGGCAATAATTTGTTCAGAGTTCAAACGAGGCTATTCAAAATGAAAAGATAGTGTAAAGATCTTAGACCGAAGACTTTTTATCGATTGTGCATAATATAAACGCTGTGTAGGCGCCGGCAAGTCGCCCAGTTGGTCGTTAAGACCAAAACTGAATTTGGCTTCAACCGAGAACCTGAAAAATGCAAAATAGTGATCCCAGCCGCCACCTACTTCAGCATAAAATCCTCCACTTTTAAGCTTAATCAGGTCTTCCTGTGCTGTTCGAGAGATATCGTGCCGGTAAGCACCTCCAAAAATTACATACGGCCTGTCGTTATTTATACGTCGTGCTTTGTATTTCAACAATAACGGAAAATCAAGAAACGTGGAACGCACTGTATAATATGACAAGTCTTCATCGTAGACATTTATATCTTTAACCGGTACATTAAAAGTTAACTGTCGCTCTCCGAACGAAAGCCCCGGCAGAAAACGAAGATTCAAATCTTTCGACAGACGCATACTTGAGATAATACCCACGGTAAAACCGGGTATTAGTGTAGCCACATCCGAACGAATCCTGCTATCCCAAATAACCCGATCAAGAGGATATGGGGTGAACTCGGGATTCTCGCCAATTGGATTATAGTTAACCACATTAAAATCGAGGGTATTCATTCCTATCGTAAAACCAAAATGAAAAAGTTTATCATCAAACGTGGTCAGGTAATTAATTTTTTGCTTTTGAGCAAAAACACCATAACCTGCAATTAGTAATATAATAAGGATAAAAACTTTCTTCACCTTGTGTTCCTGTTACTTTAATGAAAAACAAAAAAACATATTATTTATTGTTTGTCGAGTTTAAATATTTGGTTTATGTGCCTTGTATATAGAGGCAATTCCAAACGTTTGCCGGTAGCATTCATTTTGGGTAAATCCTACATCGGCTAAAATAGCTAAAAATCTTTCACCATCAGGAAATTCTTTGACCGACTCTGGCAAATAAGTATATGCCCGTGTGTCTTTTGATATAAATTTTCCGATTAAAGGTAAAATCCGGGTGAAATAAAACATGTATATCTGTTTAAACGGGAAGCTCATCGGTTTCGAAAATTCCAGCACAAAAAACACTCCGCCCGGTTTTATTACACGATAAATCTCGGAAAGCCCCTTCTTCAGATGCTCAAAATTC
>DASQBW010000248.1:0-3673 GCA_035635015.1 Draconibacterium sp.
CCATAAGGACAACCAAAAAGAGTAGTGATAATTTTTTCATTGATTTACTTTTTAAGTTCATAGTTTTTGTTTGACAGGTAGTTACGTTAAAAGTTTAATCAGTATTAGCTTATTACAAACTTTTAATTTTATCCCTTCTGATACTATCTGCCAAGGCCAATTACCATTTTCTATTCTTGTTTTCAAAGCAAAAGATCAATAGTTTTACTTATGCCGCATTAATAACTCGTAAACGACCAGACTTTAATAGCAAAAAATTATTTTCAGTTCAAGATTTAATAATGTCAACTCGAGAATTACTTGTAGCATATCACACTTCAAGACTTATGAGTTGAAACAATAATATGTACATTTAAACCAAAATCGTCAAAATAACTATAACGAGATGGGAAGTAACTCGAAACAACAAATAATAGAAGCTGCAGGTATTACATTCGAACGTTACGGTTTTAAAAAAACAAGTATGGATGATATTGCTTTTGCAGCGGGGAAAGGAAAAAGCTCGCTTTACTACTATTTCAAAAACAAAGAGGAAGTATTTGAAGCTGTTGTTGCACATGAGGCTGATATTCTGGTTAACGAAATCAACTTATCTATCAACGCTTCTACGTCTGCTATCGACAAATTAAGGAATTATGTAACAACAAGAATGAAAAGATTTGTTCAGCGAGGCAACCTGACAACTGCTTTAAACGACAACTTTCTGGCAACCTTTTCATTTATCGAAAAAATCAGAAATAACTACCGGGATTTTGAAGTGGAAATGATTGCCAAAATAATTGAAGAAGGAATACAAAAAAAGGAATTCAAACCCATTGATGCAGAATTTACTGCAGAAGCAATTCTTACCTGTATGATTGGTTTTGAGGTACCGTTACTTACAAAATCACAAGCTGTTGAAGACTCTGTAGTAAAAATTAACAGCGTAATAAATATGTTTTTACATGGAATATGCACCTAAAAAATTTTAGCTCAATATTCGAATATTTTATAAATATATTCAAATAGTACAACAATTATAAATTAACAAAGCAGAAACAAGATGAAACAGAAATTGAGTTTATTAGGAAGGTCTCTTTTAATGATTCTTTTAACAGGAGTAACAACATTGGGATCAACATTTGTTTCAAAAGCTCAGATGAGTTATGGCATAAAAGCAGGAGTTGGAGTTGCCTGCCAATCAGATCTTTTACGCATTGCAGATAACTGTGATGCACTGTTTAGCCCTTCTTTTGGTCTAGTTGGCAAATACCAGTTTTCGGATAGCTTTGCCTTGAAAAGTGGTTTGGAATACCAATATAAAGGACGAAGTTTTACAGAAGAGAACTCGGATATATCTGATAAATTACAGTATTTGACCTTACCGGTTAAAGCAGAATTTTCGGCAGGAGAAAAAGCCGGTTTTAACAAGGGGCAACGCGTGTATTTTGCTATTGGCCCCTATTTAAGTTATTTGCTGGATGCAGAGAAAAAGCTGGACAACCAAACATCAGACCTGTCGGATGATACCAAAAACTTTGATACAGGTTTAAGTTATGAGCTGGGAATAGAGTTTCCGGTGTTCAATCAGAAAACATTACAAGTAGGTTTAAATTACGATATGGGATTTGTTGAATTATACAAATCAGAACCTGATTTGCACAATAAAATGGCATCAATCAGTCTTGGGCTTCTCTTCTAACCCAATTTATACCAGTTTGGTATATCCAGAGTAAGTAAAATTGAGGCACAAAAAAGCCGGTATTGAATTTCAATGCCGGCTTTACTTATGGTGTAATCTAATTATTTTTTCTTTGGAGTTTGAATACCACGTTGTTTAGCCATGTCTTCCAGGCGCTTCTGGAAATTCGACTGTTTCTTAGCCGGTTTCTTTTTATTCGCTAACAGTTGCGCTCTAATCTTCTCATCATCAACAAACGAGCGAATCAGGTAAGTCTGACCAATTGTTATTAAGTTGGCGAGGAAATAGTAATAACTCAATCCTGACGGATAACTGTTTAACAGGAAGAAGAACATTACAGGCATCATGTACATCATTGCTTTCATTCCGGGCATTCCCTGGCTAGAAGTAGCTGACTGGCTTAATTTTGTAGAGATGATGGTTGTAATGGTCATCAGAATCGTAAATAAACTAAGGTGATTCCCCATGAAATTTCCAATCAGAGGAATGGTAAAATCCCAGCTTAATATCGAATCATAAGTTGATAAGTCTTGTGCCCACAAGAAACTTTCTCCCCGCAGCTCTATAGATGTTGGGAAAAAGAAAAACATGGCGAATAAAATCGGCATCTGCAAAACCATGGGTAAACACCCTCCCATTGGATTTACACCGGCTTTTCGGTACAGCGCCATAGTTGCCTGTTGTTTTTCCATTGCTTTTTCCTGTCCCGGAAATTTTGCATTTATTTCGTCAATCTCAGGTTTTAAAGTGCGCATCTTAGCCTGCGACATGTATGATTTATAGGTGAACGGAAAGAGCACCACTTTAATCATTAAAGTCAGCAAGAGAATGATGATACCAAAATTATCGATAGAACGACGCAGCCAGTTAAAAACCGGAATAATAACATACTTATTAACAGGACGTACAATTGCGTAACCCAAATCAATTTGGTTTTCCATATCAAGCCCATATTGTTTTAAGGTTTGATAATGGTTCGGGCCAAAATAAAATTGCATTCCAACTTTTTCGTTCTGAGTTCCGTTAAAAGGTACAGCAATATCGGCTCTAAAGTTACCCAGGTACATATTATTGTCTTCATAGCTATACTTCTCTTGACGTACCTGAGCATTCGGAAATGAGTCATCGCTAATTATAGTCGAATTAAAGAACAACTGCTTAAAACCGATCCATTTAACTCTGAAAGGCAAGTCTTCGTCGTCTGATTTATTTTTATCAAGATGATCTACCTCGTCTTCAAATATCTTATAGGTCATGTATGTATAGCGGTCTTCTCCAAAACGCGAATAATGTTCTTGCCGGGGAACATCGAAATCCCATGTAAATTCCAGAGATGATTCTCCTGCTGAGATATAACTGTTCATTCCCTGCATATTCACGTCAAAATCAACCAAAAACGAGTTGTATGCCAATGTGTAAACGTATTCGATATAGTTACCTGGTGCCACTTCCAAACGAAAAGTAACCGATTCTTGTCCTCCCGGATTTTCGTTATTAAACTTTATTTTCCCCTCGTCCCCGGTCGGAACTTTCGGTCCGTTAACAACAATATTCTTAGCACCGCTAACTTGCTTAAAATACAGGTTATCAGT
Source organism: Draconibacterium sp. (assembly GCA_035635015.1). Classification (GTDB taxonomy): domain Bacteria; phylum Bacteroidota; class Bacteroidia; order Bacteroidales; family Prolixibacteraceae; genus Draconibacterium. The sequence continues at coordinate 3,274 of DASQBW010000248.1, forward strand.
AGTTATACTTCTGTTCTGTGCAAAGAAATTCAGCCCAAACAGTGTTTCAGGACCATCGAAAAGGATTAATTGTGTCGAATCATACCTATTATATTCTTTCAACTCAACTGCGTAAATCCGACCTCCTTTATTCGAGAAAGTAATTTTTACCTGGTTATTTTCGAGAGTTGTGAATTCTTCTGTTCCAACAGAAGCAACACTAAAAGCTCCAAGCTCATCAACTTTTTCCTGCATCATTTGACTCTGAGCAGCAGTGTCGGCTTCCATTGCCGCGTTTTGCATTTCTTGTTGTTGTTCCTGCATTTTTTGCAGCTCCAGCGCTTGTTGCGCTTCAACTTGAGCTATGGAATCACGTCGTTGTTTTGCAGCTTCAATTTCTTCTTTTGATGGTTGATTAATC
>DASQBW010000249.1:0-2629 GCA_035635015.1 Draconibacterium sp.
CATCCACCCCACTTAAATCTACACGAGGATCGGGTTCTGAATAACCTTCTTCCTTAGCCATTTTTATGGTTTTGCTCAGAGGAATTTCGCCCGAAATGGTATTAAAAATATAGTTTAACGTACCTGAAAGAACCGCTTCAATTTTTAATACTTTATCTCCTGAGTTTACCAGATCATTCAGCGTGTTTATTATTGGTAATCCTGCGCCAACATTGGTTTCGAAAAGAAATTTAACACCTTTCTTTTTGGCGATTTTTTTCAACTCTGCATAATTTTCATATTCTGATGAGGCCGCCACTTTATTGGCAGTAACAATAGAAACATTCGAACTCAGAATTTCTTTGTAAAAATCAGCTACCGCATCGTTGGCGGTACAGTCTACAAACACCGAATTGTAAATATTCATTGCTTTTATCTCATCTACAAAACCTTGCAACGACGAATTATTCTCCGACGCATTCAACTGCTCTTTAAAAGATTCAATCTCGATTCCATCGCGATTGAAAAGCATTTTTTTGGAGTTGGCAATTCCTGCTAGCTTCAGCCGTAAATGATTCTCTTTCAGAAGTCGCTGTTGCTGTTGTTTTAACTGATCGAGTAAATTCCCTCCAACAGTACCAATACCCATCAGGAAAATATTGAGTTCCACATTTTCCGACAGGAAGAAAGATTCGTGTACCACATTCAGTGTTTTCCGCAGATCCTCATTTCTAACCACCCACGAGATGTTCAGTTCCGAAGCTCCCTGAGCAATGGCAATAATGTTCACCCCACTTTTTCCCATTGTAGAAAAAAGTTTCCCGGCAATACCGGTAGTGTGTTTCATGTTCTCGCCAACAATCGCAACCACGGACACTCCGCTTTCAAGCTCAATTTTATTCACGTGTCCAAGCGAGATTTCTTTTTCAAATTCTTCACGAATTGCAGCTTCTGCAACATCAAGCGATTTTTCTTCAATTGCAATACTGATTGAATTCTCGGAAGACGCCTGCGAAATAAGAATCACGTTCACATTAACTTTTGCAAGCGCTGTAAATAAACGCATTGAGATGCCTGTTACACCTACCATACCTATGCCCTGCAAGGTAACCAGCGTAATTCCTGAAATGGAAGAAATTCCTTTAATCGGGCGATCGAATCCATTCTTTACGCCTTTTACAATTTTTGTTCCCGGGTTTTCGGGATCGAAAGTATTTTTAATCTGAATTGGAATTCCCTTTTTATAAACCGGCAAAATTGTTGGCGGATAAATCACTTTGGCACCAAAATGTGAAAGCTCCATCGCCTCAGAATATGTAATCTCAGGAATAGTGTATGCTTTGCGAATTACACGCGGGTCGGCAGTCATAAAACCGTTTACATCGGTCCATATTTCCAACACTTCAACATCGAGAGCTGCAGCAAGAATAGCAGCAGTAAAATCGGAACCACCCCTCCCAAGGGTAGTAAACTCGCCTTTTGCATTTTTCGAAATAAAACCCGGGGAAACTGCTACTCCTTTAAAACCAGTAAATACCTCCTGAATTCTTTTATTGGTCGCATCAAAATCAACCGTTGCTTTACCAAAATTGCTATCGGTTTGAATAAATTCGGAAGAATCTTTTCTTTCGCATCCAATAAATCCGGCTACAATATGCGACGAAATACGTTCTCCAAGCCCTGCAATACGATCAAGGGTTTTCGCGGTTAACTCACCTACCAGAGTTATACCTGTAAGCAGCTTCTCCAATTCGTCTAGCAAAACATCAACATGCTGTTTTACCGTACCTGATCCGTTAAAAAGTTCCTGTATGGTTTCGTCGTGTTTAGTTCTTATCTCCGTAAGTTCTGTATGAAAGTCGCCTGTACCCGAGGCAGCATTGTGCGCTGCCGTAAGAATTTTATCGGTTATGCCACCAAGGGCTGAAACTACCACAACGACGTCGTCATTCTGGTTTAATACAATGTCTTTTACACGTTTAATGTTTGCGGCGGAACCTACGGATGTCCCACCAAACTTTAACACTTTCATACGATTTTCTTTATCTATTTATATTTGTAAAAATTACTTCAGTCTTAAGCACTCTTTATAAAAAAACCGGATGAATCGACAGAATCAATTCACCCGGTATATTCTGTCTATATCAGTATAATCTATTCTGTGGTTGTGGTTACTTTTCCGGTTATGGCTTCAATAATTTTCGTTTCCAACTCCTGGGCAAGCTCAGGATTGTCGAGAATCAGGTTTCGCACAGTTTCGCGTCCCTGACCCAATTTTGTTTCGCCATAGCTAAACCACGATCCGCTCTTTTTAATAATATTGAACTGGACACCCAAATCGATAATCTCACCCGATTTGGAAATTCCTTCGCCATACATAATATCAAATTCAGCCTTACGGAATGGTGGTGCTACTTTGTTTTTTACCACTTTTACACGTACGTGGTTACCGCTAACTTCTTCACCATCCTTAATTTGTCCAATTCGGCGAATGTCCAAACGAACCGATGCATAAAATTTAAGTGCATTACCACCGGTAGTTGTTTCGGGGTTGCCAAACATTACACCGATTTTCTCGCGCAACTGGTTAATAAAAATACAACAGGTTTTAGTTCTGTTGATGTTGGCGGTAAGTTTACGCAAGGCCTGC
>DASQBW010000250.1:0-5467 GCA_035635015.1 Draconibacterium sp.
ACCGCTGGTGCATACACATATTTGCCCCGTGCAGATAGCTTGTAAAAAATAATTTGTAGTGCAGTTTCTTCATCGATCGTGTTTAAATTATAATTCCGTTTCCGGCCGGGTATTGGCACCTTTTTATCCGTCAGCTTACAGACAAGGTTGCCAGAGTTTCCAGGAGCCCGATCTCTCCACTCTTCTGTATAAGCAAACACCCTTTTTTGAAAGAATATTTGATGGGACAAAGATAGTTGATTTTGCGATTTAACAAATAAAGCAGAACTTGCAGTTAACGAATTAAAGACTTTTTAAACCATTAAATTAAGATATGTGAACTATGAAAACCAATCTTGTACCAATATTGCTGATTCTTATGTGCTTTTCCTGCTCTTCGGGAATGAATGATGAGGTCTATAAAAAGTATCAAAAAAAAGGGCAGGAAATCACGACAAATGCACAAGCTGTGCTGCTGGGTAACGTGGGCAAAGCCATTCAAACAGGTGGCCCGGAATATGCGGTTGAATTCTGTAATCTTGAAGCAAGCTCAATTGTAGATAGTTTGAACGAAACATTTGATTGCAACATCTCCAGAATTTCAACTAAAAACCGTAATCCACAAAATGCCCTGAATACAGAGCAGGAAAAACAAATGTGGAAGCTTTTTGCAGAAAAACGGCTGGCTGACACTGTTGTGCAAAACAGGAATGTGCTGGTTTATTACAAGCCAATCCGGATTGGAATGCCCACCTGTTTAAAATGTCACGGGAATCCTGAAACGGATATTAGCAGAGAGACTAAGGCAAAAATTGATGAATTATATCTGGCTGATTTGGCAACGGGTTATAAATTGAATGATTTTCGTGGACTTTGGAAGGTGGAGTTAGAAAGAGATAAGTAGAACTTAGGGACAGAATATCTTAGATGCTGATTCATCCAGAGAGGATTTTCTTATTATTAAACGGAACAAAATTGTCGACAACTTTTCTATTTTTGCCGTTCAATCGAAATGAAGTCAAGGAGCTCTCTGAGACCGGAGAAATGGGATTGCTCGCTGCCGGTTTTATTCAGATATGCCTAATGATACGATGATCGCAGAATTAAAGCAACAACCGAGAGACGCGACAAAAATTTCATCCATCAGTGCTACTGAATGGCCTAAATTAATTTTATGAAGAGGGATAAATATAAAAATCTGCGCTATCGCTTAATGGAAACCGAAAGCTGGCCATTGAAATACATGTTTAAATTTATTACACCCAATAAAGAGGGTAAGGTTGATCAGATAAAAGCCTTATTACCCAACAATGGAGAAGTTACATTTAAGCACACCGCTAACCTTAAGCATGTATCTGTTACTTGCGTGGCACTGATGGAATCGGCCGATCAAATTATTGAGATAACAGAAAAAGTTGATGCAATTGAAGGTGTAATCGTATTGTAACCGTCATTTGTCAAGACTTTAAAGCACTGTAATCTAGATTGACAATGTTCCGTCCCTATTCAACTTCTTCTTCAATTATCTTTTTGTGGTCGTCGTCTCTCTTAATAACTTTAATTTCCGTTGCATTTCCCGGAATTTGTTTGTGCAGCAGCATTGGAGCCGAATGATTTCCCTGAATAATGATCTCTTCGTGTACATCAACGTTTTCTTCAGACGGTTTTTCACGTATAATCACAATCTTTTCTTTTCCGTTTCTTAACTCCTTTTTATCATACGAAATAATGCCCGGGTCGCTTAAGTCGATCACATTTCCGCTTTTTTGCTTGTCTATTCGAATTACTTTTGGGCTTGCCGCGGTTCCAAAAAGCATTTTGTTATTAACGTTGCTGTGTTGCTTCATAATATCTGAATTAATGCCGTCGGTAATTACTTTTATGCTAATTTCTTTTAAGGAATCACCATCTTCAGTTATATATTCATAGACCTTTGCATTGGAATCGTCTTTACCGTTAAGCATGAATATTTTTCCGTTAGCGTCGGTAGTTATATCAAAATCAAAGTCCATATCAAAATCTTCATCTGATAACCACTTCAGTTCTTTACCATTTCCGATGGTATCTCCATTCCAAACAAAAATCTGATCGGCCGTAATAACTGTATCAACCTCTACTTTTTTCCCGTCGTTTCCAATTTTTACCATTGTAATGTGTTTTGTTCCTTTTTTTACTGGAGGATCTTGCGGGGCTTCAATAATTGAAATGGCAGAAGTAAGCACAATGATAAGAGACAGGATTCCGGTAAGCATTAAAAACTGTTTCATGTTTATTATTTTATAAATGAGTAATCGTAATAAAATTCAGAAATAATGTTCATCAACCTTACGGAGAAATCGAAATGTATTTCCCAATTGATTTTGTTTGCAAATATAGGTTGACGCCTGTCATTCAATCCGTTAAAGTCGGGTTAAAATCTGTTAAGGAAAAGTTAAAAGAGGCGGAAGACAGGTAGAAATCCCTATATTTGAAACATGAACAAGAAGCTTTTTGCCGGATTGATTGTATTAATGGGGATCTCCATTTTTGGGATTATAGCCGTACAATTGGTGTGGATGAATAACGCCATTACGGTAAAAAATGAGATGTTTGAACGAGGAGTTAATCGGGCTTTGCAGCAAACTGTTACCCGCTTAGAGGATATTCACAATCTTGGTGTTGTAAACGAAATGGTTTTTTCGGGCGATACTGATGAATGGCTTCATGAGTTTGAGCAGGAATTTGAGTTCAATACCGATTCTGACGGAGGATTTGAGTGGCATTCAGCACCTGATCCGGTGCGTGTGTTAGGTAGCAAAAAGGATTCTTCCAGAAAGCCCGTGCGGATTATTCGTGAAATTGCTCCGGATAATAAAGAAACCCGCATTGAAATTAGATTTGACAGCGATTCTGTTAATCAAAAGGTTCAGACATTTGCATACAACACAAACCGTATTGAGGCGGGGAAGAAACATGTACTAATTGCCGGGAAAAATGCCGACTCCGGGAGTGTTATTTTTGTTCAGAATGATACAATTATTCAGGATGCCGATTCGCTGTACAATATCAGTATGATCCGAATTGACTCATTGCTTACCGAGTTGGATACCTTCGAAATCCTGGCCCCAAATATTTCAAAACGGGTAGAACTAAAAGCAACTAATTTAAAACGAGTAGCAAATAAAGTAGTTACCGAAGTGGCTACCTGGGATGTTCGTCAACTGGATGAAAACCTGATTTTTGAGGTGTTGACAAAAGAACTTGGAGAAAATAATATTCCGCTTGATTTTGAGTATGGCATAATTCAAGGCGATTCACTTCGTTTTCCCAAACCTGTAAGTGATTCAGTTAGAGTGGCTAATTCTGTTTTTCGGGCGGGTCTTTACCCCAACGATATTTTTCAAAAAGATATAAAGCTTGTGGTGTCATTTCCGGGGCGCGATAGTTTTATTTATCGCTCATTAAACTGGTTGCTGATTGCTTCCTTTTTATTCTCATTGATCATTTTATTGACATTTGCTCTTAGTATTTTCTATATTCTGCGACAGAAAAAGCTTTCTGAAATGAAATCGGATTTTATTAATAATATGACGCATGAATTTAAAACGCCAATTGCCACGATTTCTGTTGCTACTGATTCAATTACCAACCAAAAAGTAGTGGGTGATCCCGAGCGTATTAAATACTTTGCCGGAATGATTAAAAAGGAAAATACACGCATGAACAGGCAGGTTGAGGATATTTTGACCATAGCCCGTTTAGACAAACAGGATTTTGAATTCAACTGGGAAACCATTGATGTACACGAACTCATTCGTGATGCTGTACAGGGGATAAAATTACAGATTGAGAAACGGGGAGGTACCATTCATTTAAATCTGAATGCAATAAATTCCATGGTAGTTACCGATCAGAATCATTGTACAAATGTAATTTACAACCTGATGGATAATGCCAATAAATATTCAGCAGAAAAACCGGAGATTACAATCTCAACAACCAGTCAGCAGAATGGAGTTGTTGTATCGGTTAAGGATAGCGGAATTGGAATGAGCAAAGCTGTTCAGGCTAAAATATTCGAAAAGTTTTACCGTCAAACCAGCGGTAACATTCATAATGTAAAAGGATTTGGGTTGGGTTTGAGCTATGTAAAAGCTATTTTGGAAGCCAACCGTGGAACCATTTCTGTGAGCAGCGAACCCGGAAAGGGAAGTAAATTTGATATATTTTTACCCTTTGTGAGAACATGACAAAAAACGAAATGACAGCAAAACATCACATATTTTTAGTAGAAGACGACCTAAGCTTTGGCGCTGTTTTAAAGTCGTACCTCGAATTAAATGATTTTGAAGTAACCTGGGTGGACGATGGAAAATATGCCATTGATAAATTTAAGTCGGGTTCTTACCATATATGTGTGCTTGATGTAATGCTACCCAATGTTGATGGTTTTACCATTGGCACAGAGATTCGTCGGTATAATAAAAACATACCCATGGTTTTTTTAACGGCAAAAACTTTAAAAGAAGATATTTTAAAGGGTTACAATGCTGGAGCCGATGATTATATTACCAAACCTTTTGATACGGAAGTACTGCTTTGTAAAATTCAGGCAATTATAAAAAGACAATCGGCACAACCAGTGCCGGATGAGACCTTGTTTTCTATCGGATCTTACGAATTTAATTCCCGACTGAGAAGTATAAGCCGGGAAGGGCAGAAACAAAAACTTTCGCCAAAAGAAGCGGACTTGCTTAAGTTGCTTTGTCAGAATAAGAATGAGCTGTTGTCGCGCGAAACGGCACTTCGTAAAATTTGGGGAGACGACGGTTATTTTACAGCTCGCAGCATGGATGTTTTTATTACCAAACTCCGCAAATACCTCAAAGACGATTCAAATATTGAAATTAAAAATATTCATGGAAGCGGTTTTCTTCTAGAAGAGAATTCCTGACAAATGAGCATCTCAGGTTGTTTTATTTTCATCATCTCTTCCTATCTTTAAAATTCAAATTGAATTTTATGGAGAAAAACAAAACGGCCATTATTACAGGAGCGGGCAAAGGAATTGGTAAAGCAATCGCCATTGGCCTGGCAAAACTCAATTACAAAACGATACTTATTGGGCGAAACAGAAAAGATCTGGAGCAGGTAGCAGTGTTAATCAACGATCGGTTTGCGATTGAATCCAAAATTCTTCAATTGGATATTACCAATAAATTAGCAGTAAAAGAAGCCATTCCCAACTTGGTTTCAGAAAATGGACGGATTGATGTTCTGGTAAATAATGCCGGAATTTATTTTAGTGGAACGGTTGATACCCCGACGGATGATTTCGAAAAAATGCTCGACACCAACCTTGTTGCGCAATTCAAGCTATTAAAGGAAGTGGTGCCGATTATGAAGGCACAAAAAAGCGGTTATATATTTAATGTGGCATCGCGATCGGGGAAGGTTGGTTTTGCTACCAGCGGTACTTACAGCGCATCAAAATTTGGTATGGTTGGAT
>DASQBW010000251.1:0-14263 GCA_035635015.1 Draconibacterium sp.
GCGGAATGTTGCACTACCATCATCATTTACTTCAAACGATACCAAATCATCGTTTGGCGTTCTTGGCCGATTCCCAAAATTTTGCGCTACTACCTGCATATTAATAGTTAATAAAACCAGTAATATAAGCAGATTACGGAAGCTTATTTTTTTCGAATAATCCGATTGCAACAATATCAGGGACATTGAATAACTACGTTTTCTAATTGTCATAATTTCAGATTTGAATATTGGATATTTATACTTAAGCAAACTTAATAAGTAGATCATTTTTATTTAAGCACATTTTGGACAGAAATAGAAAGAAAAACCATTCATATTGTCATTTGCATGGAATATTTTGGCTGTGGAAGATAGCTCACATGACCGATTTTTTAAAGTTCGCAAAGACACATAACATCCACTTTAACAGTCGTTTATTCCAGAACAACTTTTAAAATTCCATAAAATACATTTCTATAAAAAATAATTTAAAATCCGACGTAAAAGCACCTACGATTTTACACGTCTAATATTCTGACAATTCGACTTATTGGTTTTTGGATGACTATTTATCTATGCCCCATTCACCAATCAGGAATCAGACCATAATCGATGGATGGGATTTGAATTTTTCCTAATCTCTCTGGATAATGGTCATCAAAAAAGACTACGATCGCAACTCAGTACTGTGAAAAAACGAAAGGGAAAAGTTTGGTGTTTTGAAAAACAAAATAAGAGAGCTGGAATTGAAACAAAATAAAATCAGGAAGGTAGTTTCACTATCACTGTCGGAGACTACTTGATTATTCGAAAAAAAGCTACAATGGAAACTTTTTCCAGATTGCAACAAACAAAAGAATCCAGCCTGTGATAAAACTTATTCCACCAAGTGGGGTAATAGCTCCCAGCCATTTTATTCCTGTTACAGCCAACACATACAAACTCCCTGAAAACAAAATAATCCCGGTAAACAGCAAAATGGCCGACCATTTTAAATAAACCGAAGGTGTGTATACTGTCAGCACTCCAACCAACAATAATCCAAGTGCATGATAAAAATGATATTCAACTCCTGTTTTATAGGTTTGCAACATTTCCTCGGAAAGATGCGATTTTAATCCGTGTGCTCCGAAAGCGCCAATAGCAACTGCCAACATCAGTAGAACAGAAGCCGTCAATAATATGGTTTTACTCATTTTAAATTTTATGAATATTTACTTGGATTAACAAGCTACATATACAAATGTTTTTGTCAGATTTTATCTAACCTGAATTTCATATTATCTCTACGAAAACAGAATCCCAAGGAGCAGTGATCAATTTGGTTTTTCTTGTTTTACAGCTTAATTAATCGGTTTAAAATGACAACTCATCAATGTGTGGTTAAACTATTTCTGGCTTAACACTGCACTAAAGCCAGTCGGATTCTGTGAAGGATCGAAATTAATTGGCTTCCAATCTCTGAAAGATTTCGGTCTCAATAATCCTAAGTTGTCCATCTGTATTCATATTTTCCGGCTGTCTGTAGCCATCAAGTTCTTTGCTTCCATTTAGTTCAATCACATTTTGGAAAGCATCTTCCTCGGTTCCCGAACCTATTAGCCTGATGGTAACCGATTTACCAACAACAGGTTCAATCGGGATTAATACATAACCGAGGCTTTGCCTGGTCTCACCACTCCATACTTTTTGTCCGTCAACTAAGATATCAATCGGATAGGAAACTCTCCGCCAGTTTGTGACCTTTAATGAGATTTCATCAATACGAGCTTCTTCGGCCAACTCATAGGTAATCCAACCTGTTGACATTTTACCATCGTTGGTCCATTCGCTCATTTCGTTATCATCATAGCTTAATATTGCTCTTTCATCATTCACACCAGCACTTGCTGAAACAATTGGAATCGTTCGGCGTGTAGGCACAAATGAAGGAGTGGAAGGTGTAGGCCCCTCCTCAAGATTTGAAGGAAGACCTGCTGCAACCAGCTCAGTACGAAGTCCGTTTACAACTTTTACCGGAAGCGTTTCTAACTGCAATTCAGCAGCTTTCAATCCTTTGGATGCAGCTTTCAGGTTTATTTCTCCGGCAGTAGTTGTTGAACGGATCAGCACACGATTAACACCACATTCAACCGGCAGCGTCATTGCCCCGACGTAATTATCGGGACCTTTCGCAATTCCGCCAACCCAATCTGCTTCTCCGCTTAAATCAAAAGAAATTTCATTTAAAGCTGTTGGGCAACGCTGTCCGTCCTTATCAACCACCTCAAGCTCCACCATGGTCAAATCAGCACCATCTGCTTTAAAACCAACAGGCGATTGCATATTTGTTAATTTTACAGCAAAGGGTTCTCCAGCTGTTTTAATCACATCTTCAGATACAACTTCATTATTTTCATTGTATGAAACCGCTTTAATTTCTCCCGGTTCCCAGGAAATAGCTTCAAAAGTATTTAAATAGCGATACGTATTTTTTCCAAATCCTTTTGATTTACCATTTACAAAGAGTTCCACCTTTTGGCCGCCGGAAACGACATATATTGGCTTTGTTGTTCCGGGATCATAGTTCCAGTGGCCCAAGATGTGTGTGAGCTGTTCATCCAGATCAACCCATCCAGCCCACATTACCTGCTGTGCAAAAAAGTTGTCTTTTGGAATACGCATTGGATCAACTGCTCCACTTCTCCGGTAGTTTTCAGCACCGCGATAGTGCGTATTGGTGTCAGAAAAGATAATTTTTGCACCACCACTGCTTACACGTGTTCCTGTTCCGGGCCGCTGCTCCCAATAGTCGTACCAACGCACAATGTTCTCAATGGCATGAGAATCCTGGTTACGATTGTATACATATGCATTCCCCACACTGCTTCCGTTAACATTGTGAGCAGCAGTGCCTCCATCACCATTTTCATGATATGGAGGAGAAAATTCGTCCCAATATTTACGCAAACCTTCATCGCGCGAATATTCGGTAGCAAACAAGGGTTTGTCTGCACTTTTATTGATGTAAAGCATTTCGCCACCATATTCCGCTACTTTGCTGTCCAGCATTTCGCGGCATCCTATCGCCCTTCCACCAAACGGATCGTAAGTGTCACGAATTTGTTTCAGTTCAGCCATGTGTTCATCGCTGATATTTTCATTTCCACCTTCGTAAAACAAAATACTTGGATTATTTCGGTTATAAATGATAGCATCGCGCATCACTTCGCAACGTTGCTCCCACTGTCTGCCGGTAGCATCGCGCTCGGCATCACCGGCAGGCATCACCTGAATCAATCCAACACGGTCGCACGATTCAACATCCTGTTTCCAGGGCGTGATGTGCATCCAGCGTACAAAATTACCGTTTGATTCAATAATCAGTTTATTGCTGTAGTCGCTTAACCACGCAGGAACCGACATCCCTACTCCAGGCCACTCGTTGCTGGTACGTTGTGCGTAACCTTTCATCATAATTACCCGGTCATTCAGGTAAACCATTCCATCTTTAAAGGCTGTTTTTCTGAATCCGGTACGAATGGGCACTTCATCTGCCACTTTACCATCAACAATTACTTTTGAGTTAACGGTATATAAATAGCCATATCCCCAACTCCAGAATTCCAGATTGGACAATTGTTGAGCGGCTTCCAATTCTATTTGTCCGTTTGGAGAAACCATTCGCGGTGTTCCTTCAAAATGGGCCACTTCTTTTCCATCCAAATCTTCAATTGTTATCTCGAGGTTGGCAACAACTGCAGCTGTGCCTTCATTTTTAATTTCAGATTGTACATTTATCAGTGCCGATTTCTCAGGAATATTCATGTTACTTGCATAAACATAGGTCCCGGTTGTTCCGAGCGTTGAATAAAGCGGAAGCGTTTGATAAACAGCACCGGCGGTATGCAGGTAAACATTTTTCTGTATACCACCGTAATTGGCATTAAAGTTTTTATCGTTCCATTGGAAACGTTGCTTATAAAAACGCTCCTCATAATCCCAACTATTGTCAGTGCGCACGGCTACCACATTTTTTTCGGGATATGGTTTCACCAAATCCGAAATATCGAGACCAACTGCCGTGATTCCGTTTTCGTGAAGGCCAACAAGCGTACCATTTACAAAAAACTCACCGGCATGACGTACACCTTCAAATTCAAGAAATATCTTCTCGCTTTTATCGCCTTCAGGCAGTACAAATGTTTTCCGGTACCAGGTAATACCGGTTGATAAGTGTACAATATCATTTTTAAATGCTTCATCCTGGTTCCAGGCATGTGGCAGTGTTATTTCTTTCCAGTCGGAATCATTGTAATCAACACGTTGTGCTCCTTCAATATCTCCCACATACAATTTCCAACCTGGATTAAAATTATACTTAACACGCTGGGCATTAACGCTGTTGGCACATAGTAAATTTATTAGCAGTAATAATACACTTGTTAAAATGATAACATTTCCGTTGCTTCGAACTAAGGTACTAACCCGATCATTCAGTTGCATTTGACTTGTATTTTTAATTTAATTGTGCTTAAAGATATAAATTTCATCTACCCCCTAAAGAGAACTTATGAAATTCTTGCTCCATACGAATTCAAACATCATACTGAGAAATAACTGTAGCCAGTTAGGGAAAACAGAAGCATATCATTCGTTAATAACTCAAATATAAATAATCTTACTTACTTCTTCGTATGTCATGGCATTTGCGGTGATGCTCCAATAAATCTATAAGTTGCTCAACGCTTATTCCCCTGCTTGCTAATATATATTTGTCAAGCACGGAAGTTATTCTCATAGGAAGAAAAGAGCAATCGTCAGAACGAGTTTCATACGGGCACTCGCACAAGAGATGAAAAAGCGTCCAACGGAATTGATTATTGTCAAACATCAGATTGAGATTAATAAAGGTGTCTAAACTAATACCTTAATTCGACAATGACTCTATACAATTTTCCTATTTACCATAAGTATTACACCTATTTTCATCAGAATTAAACCGATTGGGTAGGTTAAAATAGAAAACTCAAAACGCAACTCTAGCCAAATTGTGTACTTTGGCACAAGTGCTACATCATTATCTATCATAAAATAGGCACGGGTAAAACAACATATATTTGCCTACAATTCATGCTTAAAAATCGTTACTATTTAAAAATCTAACCAACAATACATTAACTTTAAATGCACACAAAAACTGGTGCTATAATTTGCATATAACAAAGCTTACACCTACATTTGGGTTATACGAAAAGAGTTCTTTGAAGAAGAAAATAATATTTTCCGCATTAATCTAAATATTGGTAAACTCAACAGAAAAAATTAAACCGAGTAAGCTCTTTATGGTTGTAAAAACAGGCCTTGTAGTCCCGATTTATCGGGATGAGTCTTCGGACCGGTGGAAGTTTGATCAGCCGGGCACTCAAATCCTGTTATACAGGGGTTTTACGCAATAGATTAATGCGGTTTTTTTTTGTACTTACCTGAACCTTTTCACAAATACCAGCAATAAAATTAACACCGTTGAAAAGATGGAAAGCCGGGCAATATAATCGCCATGTACCGTATAAAAGGTTAGCTTGTTGTTTTTATTTAACGAGCCATTTATCGCTGCTTCTTCCCACCAGTTTGTTGCCTGTAAAACTTCACCCCGCTGATTGATGAAACAAGATGTTCCGGTATTAGCCGACCGTGCAATACTGCGCCGGGTTTCAACAGCCCTTAATTGTGAAAACAACAAATGTTGTTTGTAACCACGCGAGTTTTTCCACCAGCCATCGTTGGTGATTACAAAAATTACTTCTGCCCCTTTTTTCACATAATCAGTAACATACGCACCAAAAACCGATTCGAAACAAATTACAGGTGCTACAGTCGTGTTTTGTGCAACCAGGTTTGTCGCAGCATTTTGCCGTCCCAATGAACCGGATGCGCCTCCCAAATCGATATAATTGTTTTTTAGAAACGAAAAGTATTTTTGATAAGGTACTTTTTCTACCCCGGCAACCAATTTCGATTTGTGGTAAACCTGTGTTTCACCAGCTTTATTCAAAAGCATTGCCGTATTAAAACGATCATAAACTATCCCGTTCTTTTGCTGTGCAGAGTAAGTGATGTCCTCCGGATTTTCGTACACTTTATAAGACGACACTCCAAAAACCATTTCCGTCTTTTTGTAATGATGAAGAAAATTCTGAATTTGAGGCAGAAAGGGATTTGAAGCAAAAGTCGCTTCGTTCCAAAGTGTTTGGTGTTCAAACAATGTCTCAGGCCCTAGAATAAAATCGGTATTGTTATTGGTAACTGTAGCGGCCAGCCGAAGAAAATCATCAAGTTTTTGTGTTTCCGATTCCAGATCAAATTTCTCGTTATAAGGATCGACATTGGGTTGAATAACGGCAATATTTACCGGGTCTACCTTTTCAATATACGAACGATACAACTTTACGGAAATGAGAACGGGAATGCATATAAGAAATACAACTACACTTAAATTAGTGATTGTTTTTTGTATTGGTCTTTTTAACTGCATATTTTTAAAAACCCGGAACAAAAATACATTCAGAATCAGTATCCACAAAGTTCCGCCAAATGTCCCTGTATATTCGTACCATTGAATGATTTTTGTATTACTAACCAACACACTCCCTAACTGCAAGCAGGGCCATTCAATGTCCCATATAAACTGCAGGTATTCGAACGAAATCCAAAACACCACGAGTGATATATATCCCAGCTGGGTTGATAAGTTTATTCGGATTGCATGGGCTGCCCACCACACCAGCGACATCAAAAATGCATTAAAAATCATGGCTGCTCCTACCCCAACAATTGAAACTCTTGCCATCCACCACGATGCCAGAACATTCCAAATAATGGCAGCAAGAAAAACATGCCCCCACAAGGAAACAGTGGGAAAACCTTCATTATAGTTGAAAAAGAAATCCTCCAGGTATAATAATGGTATAAATGCAAAAAAGAGCATCCAACCCGGTAAGCCCAACCATGGCAAACTTAGAAGAACTCCGGCACTTGCCGAAAGCAAAAGCCTGTGAAAACGTCTCATAGGCATTGGATTAGTTAAAGCAACTCAGCATAAACTGCCTTTGTGCTATTTTTCGAACGTTCAAAAATAAAATCGATCTTACCAACCACCAGTCCGCCCCACCAGGCTTGATTTACGATAACACGTTCACCTCTCTTATTTTTTTCTTCAAGCGGTTTTTCGAGGAAGGTATGTGTATGCCCCCCAATAATCAAATCAGTATAACTGGTGTTTGCGGCCAAATCCATATCACTAACCTCATTACTGGAATAACGCAATCCCAGGTGCGATAAACAAATAACAAGGTCGCAATTTTTATCCGTTTTAAGAAAATGCTCCATTTTCTGAGCTACCATCAACGGATCGTTGTACACTGTTTTGCCATAATTCTCCTTTGTGACAAGCCCATCCAATTCAATCCCCAAACCATAAACACCAATTTTAATCCCGGCACGTTTAAAAATTTTATATGCCGGAAAACTTCCATCCAGTATTGTACCTGAGAAATTGTAGTTCGATGAAATAACAGGAAATTCGGCATTCAGCAATGGTTCTTTAATGCCTGAAAGTCCGTTATCAAATTCATGATTACCTATGGTGCTGGCATCATATCCGGCTTCGCTCATTACTTTTAGTATGAGTTCGCCTTTAAAATAATTAAAGTACGGTGTTCCCTGAAACATATCTCCGGCATCAAGCAATAAGGTATTCGGATTTTTTTGTCGCTGATTAGCTGCCAACTGCGCAATACGCGCAAGTCCTCCCTGATTGGCATAGCGCTCATCGGCACCTGAAAATGGCTCGATATGACAATGGATATCGTTGGTATGCATAATGGAGATTGTTGTAAAGTCATCGTGTGCAAATAATTCATACGGCACTGCCCCGAGTGAAATACCAGCTGTTCCAACCGCAACATTTTTAATAAACCTTCTTCTATTCATACTTAATCCTCCCATCCGTTTTTGTAGAGATGTGTTGTCCAATTTTTTGCATCTCTTCAAGATGCTTAATTATAACATCGCGAATTTTTACGCCGCTGTTAATGTATTGTAGCTTCTCCTGAAAAACATCCAAACCATCTCCTCCACCGGCCACATAATCGTTGGTAACCATCCAGTAACTCTTATCAACATCAAGTTTTTTCCCATTAACTTCAACATTAGTAGCTTTGTCATTATCAATAACCATTTTTACACCTCCAACACTACCTCCCCTGCCTGTAGCAATGTAATTTAAGAAGGCATAAATTTGCTCACCCTCCATCTTCACGAAAACCATTTCGTTTTCAAATGGCATCAATTCAAATATGTTTCCAACAGTAATTTCACCCTTGGGCAAAGATGAGCGAATTCCCCCATAATTTAAAAAGGAGAGATCAGGCCGGACTTCAATCTGTTGTTCCTCAGCTACTCTGGCTCCTTCTTTCAGCAACAGGTCTGCCAAAAAGTTCGTTAACGGACTTTCCGGCTTGTCTTTTACCAATTCCAAATCGGAGACTGAAATGACGCGATTCATGTCTTCATCGAGCATTTCTTTATAAGGTAAATATAAACGTACAATACTGCTATCCATTGCAGTAACTTCTGACGAAACAGAAATGTTATTCGTTTCATAACTTTTTTGAACAATCGGCGTTTTACATGAAATGGTAAAAATAAGGCAAGTTATTAACAACAGATGGCTGATAGATTGTCGCATAAATAAATGATTGTTTTTACCGTTAATTTTATTTTAGCACAAATGTAGTTCAATTGAAACAAAACAGAATTCATCATGTTCGGTTTAAACATACATATAAAATTAGTAGCCAAAAGTCTGTTTATATGTTTTTTCATAATAAATCTCTTTCCACTCAACAGCTCGGCACAATCCAAAGAAGTTACGGCCTTAAAGGGTGACGGCATCTACCGTTTATTGAAGCGTTATGGCTTGTCGTCTTCTGAGTTTATGGATGATTTTATTGCATTGAATAAGAACAGCCTTGGGAAGGACAATACTTTGCTGGCAGGCGTAAAATACAAACTTCCGGACTCTGGAGGATCAGTAAGCAATCCCGAATCTGCAGACACACCATCAACAGGCACCGGGAAGATCGTGTATTATGACATTTTTGGAAGTAAATATGCCGACATTGAAATAATGAGCAACGATTTAAGTGGTGCAGTTTATTATCTTGTTGGAGGCCATGGCGGCCCTGATCCGGGCGCTGTTGGGAAGTACAATGGTCAAATGGTTTACGAGGATGAATATGCGTACGATGTAACCTTGCGACTGGCACGCCGCCTTATAGAAGAAGGTGCCACAGTGTATATGATTACCCGTGACAAAAACGACGGTATACGCGATGACGTACATTTAAAATTAGATCATGACGAAGTTTGTTACCCAAATTTAACTATTCCACGTAATCCGAACAGGCGCTTACAACAACGGTCTGATGCAGTGAACAAATTATATACAAAACATAAAGGTTCGTTTCAGCGCATGATTGCAATTCATGTTGACTCAAGAGTAAGTACCGAAAATATTGACATCTTTTTTTACCACGACAAACGTAGTAAGACAGGCGAAAAAGCATGTAAAATACTTCGAAACACCATTGAAGAAAAATATCATGAACACCAGCCTAACAGAGGGTATACAGGCACTGTTTCAGACAGGGGTTTGTATGTGATAAGAAAAACCTGGCCCACCGCAGTTTTTATAGAATTAGGCAATATGAATCATGAGCGCGATGTAAAAAGGTTAGTAATCCCGGATAATCGTCAGGCAGTTGCCAACTGGCTGACATTAGGATTACTAAAAGACTTTCAAACCAATAAGTAACAATCTGAGATCGATTTTCAACCGAATGTTTTCGCGTTTGTTGTGCTTATATGAAGCATTCAGAAAAGATTATACTTTTTGATGGTGTTTGTAACCTTTGCAATTCTTTTATGGATCTTATACTGGGAAAAGCCCGCGAAAACCAATTCAAGATGATCCCTCTGCAATCAGAAGAAGGGCAAAATATTCTGAACAAGTTTGAATTAGGAGACGAGCCGGATACTGTTTTTTTTATTCAAAACAACCATGTATTTTCAGAATCGGAAGCGATACTTGAAATCTGCAAACACCTTAAAGCCCCCTGGCGATGGTTAGGCGTATTTCAAATTCTACCTAAAAAAACAAGAGACCGGTTTTACAGGGGTGTCGCCAAAAATCGCTACAAATGGTTTGGAAAACGGGCAAACTGCCGCAACATTTAAAACTCAAAGTCACCTCGCTCAAAATCGCGAAACAACTTTGACAAATCGCCCAGCCATTTGCTAATTCGTTTTATGGCTTCCATGGTATCAATAGAAATCTCCCTTTGTTGCATTTTAAGCAACAGAAAACCATAAACTGCTGTAATACCCAGATCTACATCATTTTTGGCTTCCGGATTTTTCTCTTTTAACTCAATCACAAGGCCAGCAACTGTTTTATAGGTTTGAACATACATTCCATCTTTCGAGGTTTCCATCAGTTTCAGGTGAAAATCATTAACCTCTGCAACCAAATTTGTAAGAAACTGAAAATGGCCTTTTTCCCTGATCTGCTCCTTGTCCATCATCAGTACCAGGTTGGCATACCAATCGGTAATGGCTGCTTTGGTCTTCTCATCGGCTTTATAACTGGCCACCAAACGCTGTTCGATAAGTTCCATATCCAGCTTAAAAGCCCTTATCATATCTTCTATCTGGTACAGATACAGGATGTATTCTGCAATATTCTCTTTTCGTTTTTGTTTTGCAATCAGCATACTAATTGTTTTTGTTTCTAATCATGGCAAAAGGCGAAAGTAAAAAAGTCATGAGCGTTGAGGTATTCCAACATGAAAACAATTCAGGATTCAGTCCTTCAATCCCTCAATCGTTAAACACTTAACCTCTACCAATCAAAAAAGTCGTCCAAATCGCGCCGGTCCTTTTTAGTTGGGCGGCCAGTTCCTTTATCCCGGTTACTCCAACGCATGTTTTTTTGCATTTCGAGCAATTCAAGTTCTTCAGGCGGAGTAACATCTTTAATAAAGTCGGCAACCAGCTTAGCACCCATTCGCTTTCCGGTTAATGCCAAAACTTTAAAACTTTTTGTAATTGGCGATTTCCGCACTTTAATTACTTCTCCTACATGCACTTCGCGTGAAGCCTTTACCGGTAAATCTTCGATTGTTACATGACCTTTTTTGCAAGCTTCAGTAGCCTGGCTGCGGGTTTTAAAAATCCGCACGGCCCATAACCATTTATCAATGCGAATACCCTGAGTCATTTATTTTTTGTTATGAAAGTTCATTGTACGATCAACACCAATTGTGCCAAAACTTTTAATGATTTCAATGGAATCGTTGATTTTAAAAGGTAATTCTTTTTGCTCTTCTTTCGACCACTCGCCCAAAACATAGTTTACCTGATGTCCTTTATGGAATTCGTCGCCAATACCAAAACGTAAGCGGGCATAATCGTTTCGTCCCAACACCTGGTTTATATTTTCGAGCCCGTTATGACCTCCTGCTCCTCCTTTTGCTCTAACCCGAAGTGTGCCAAAAGACAAAGCCAAATCGTCGACCAAAACCAACATGTTTTTAATGTCAATTTTTTCTTGTTGAAGCCAGTAATTAACAGCCCGACCACTCAGGTTCATAAAGGTTGTGGGTTTTAATAAAACAAATGTACGTGCTTTAAATTTGTACTCGGCAACAAAGCCATATCGCTTATCGCTAAAACTAATATTGGACGCCTCAGCGAGTGCGTCCAATATTTGAAAGCCAATATTATGGCGAGTATTTTTATATTCTGGCCCTATATTGCCGAGTCCGGCAATTAAGTATTTCATACGATTATAATTTAAGATTTTTTCAAACTATCGTATGTAATTTGTATGGCCTGCTCTTGCGTTTAGCAGAGCAATTCGTTGACCACACTTATTTTACAGAACTATAATCTTTTGCTTATTCTTCAGATTCAGCTGTTGCTTCCTCTCCTCCTTCGTCGTCATCAGCATCGTCATCCATAGCTCCAGCTGCAGATTTTGCTGCCCTTGTAATTGAAACGCTTACAACAACATTTGATTTAGGATCCAGAATCTCGATTCCGTCAATGCTTAAATCAGCAACTTTAATACTCTGTGCAATGTCAAGATTTGCAACATCAACCGTAATCTCATCGGGTAAATTCGATGCCAGTGCCTTTACTTTCAGGCGACGAAGCGTGGTATTCAATTTACCACCTTTCTTCAAACCTTTAGCAAATCCTTCAACTTTTACAGGAACATCTATTTTAATTGGTTTATCTTCCTGAATAGCAAGAAAATCAACGTGTAATACCATCTCGTCAATCGGATGCCATTGAATATCCTGCATAATTGCTTTGTATACTGTTCCTTCAATATCAAGATCAATCAAATACACATGAGGTGTATAAATTAAATGCCTCAACTCTGCAAAAGAAACTGAAAAATGAATTGGCTCTTCACCTCCGTACAATACGGCCGGAGCTTTTTCTTCCTGACGAAGTCTTTTTGAATCTTTTTTACCTACGGAAGTTCTTAACTCTCCTTTTACTACTACTGATTTCATTTTAAATAATTTACGTTAATAAATATGGTACTCAGTCCTCCCTTCCTTTGGGTCGGGCAAACAGCATGCACATTATTAATGTGTCTGCTTATGGAAAAAGCGGTGCAAAAATAGAAATTATTTGTAATATAACGAACTTATTGACTGATTTTTATACACCCTTCGAATGGCCTCTCCAAAAGCCTCAGCTGTTGAAATGTATTTGATTTTATCGCAACCTGTTTTCGAACGAATCGAATCGGTAAAATACACTTCTTCGAGTTCTGATTTTTGAATACGCTCTATTGCCGGCCCTGACAATACACCATGCGCAGCAAAAGCACGCACACTTCGAGCTCCTTCCTTTTTCATCAGATTGGCGGCTTTAGTGATTGTTCCTGCGGTGTCAATCATATCATCAACAATTATAACGTCCTTATTTCTAACATCACCTATAACAGTCATGTTCCCAACTTCATTCGGACGCGCTCTTGTTTTGTGACAGATCACGATACCGGTATTCAACATTTTTGCATACGTGTTGGCACGTTTGGTACCCCCCACATCCGGAGAAGCGATGATAACATTATTGAGCCCCATTTTTTCAATAAACGGTACAAAAAGCGCAGAAGCAAACAGGTGATCAACAGGAACATTGAAAAATCCCTGGATTTGATCGGCATGCAGATCCATGGTGATTAAACGGTCGATTCCGGCAACTGAAAGCAGATCGGCAACAAGTTTTGCTCCAATTGAAACGCGTGGTTTGTCTTTACGGTCCTGGCGCGCATAACCAAAATACGGAATAACGGCAATAACCTTATACGCACTGGCACGCTTTGCTGCATCAACCATTAATAAAAGCTCCAACAAGTTATCAGCAGTAGGAGGTGTAGATTGTACGATAAACACGTGCGAACCACGAATGGTTTCCTCGTAACACGGTTCAAATTCGCCATCGGAGAATACCGGGCATGATGAATGACCCAGATCAACATCCAAACTGTCACATATCTTTTCTGTTAGTGATCTGGTTGCTCGTCCGGTAAAAATCTTTAGTGGGTGAGTTTTCATCTCCATTTATTATTTTTTGAATTTTGTTTCGTTCCGTTGTGCCGGAGTCCGGATGGCGGTCTCGCAAATGCGTATTTCAGATTTGTAGCAAGATTTTGTTATCGCCATTGTAGATTCTTTGAATATTATCTGATATGCCGCAAAGTTAACAACTTTACCTGTATCTTAAATAATTGTCAGTTTATTTCACCGTTTACAATTCCGGTATTCTATTCGGCGTTGTTTACTTCGGCAATAAAATCAAGTATTTCATTGGCCCCAGTTCCTTTTTCTGCTGAAGAAATAAAATAGCCCGGCATTGTTTCCCAGCTTTCAAACATTTTTTCTTCGTAAGCTTTTAAATTTGTTTCCAGCTCACGCGGTTTCAATTTATCTGTTTTTGTAAAAATTATATTAAAAGGTATTTCGCTCACGCCAAGCCATTCCATAAACTCCAGGTCGACTTTTTGTGCCGGATGACGCGAATCGATAAGCAGAAACAAACAATACAGGTTTTCGCGTTTCAGGATATAATTGCGCAGCATCTTTTCCCATTTCAAGCGTTCGGCTTTAGGCACCTGCGCATATCCGTAACCGGGCAAATCAACCAGATACCATTCTTT
>DASQBW010000252.1:0-4517 GCA_035635015.1 Draconibacterium sp.
CGTTACATTCAGCATCAAGAAAAAGAGGAAAAGAAACGCGAAGACGAAAGTCAAGATTACCGCCTCTTTTAGAGGCAGCGGCTCAAGAAAGCCACCACCTTTGGTGGTGGTAGTTTAATTTTTCAGTGGTTTTTTTTACATGCATCAACAGGAAATGCCTTCTCAAAAAATTTGTAAAAGTGTAGTAGAAAACCTGATTTTATTCTGATACACAACTGCAATTGTTTTGTGTTTCAATAAGTTATTTTGTAACTTGTTAACACCACCAATTATCAAAATTCCTTTTAACCATTTTTTTACTAAAAGTGAACTGTTATGAAAAAAATCTCAGTTATCGTAATGCTAGCATTACTCTGCACTACTATTAGTTTTGCACAGAGAACCTATTCAGAGGAAAACTTGAAACGACTTTCTACTCAAGAGATTGACCTATTGTTGAAAAATGCCAAGGTAAATAAAACGATAGGCATTGTAATGTCAATTACTGGTCCTGTTATGGCAGTTTATCCACTTACTTTAGGTGATAATATGAGTTTGGACACTATAGGTACATTGTTTCTCATAGGATCCATTTTTACGTTAATAGGATTGCCAGTATTCATTGTGAATTCATCTCGGGTTAAAAAGATCAGAAATGCTTTGAAGGATAATGTATCCGTTGAGATAGCACCTACGATGTTTCATAATTATGGGACTCAAGTAGATCAAGCTGGCTTCACCATTAGATTTAGATTCTAGTAACAGGGAAAAATCCGGCTCAAAAAACTTGTAAAATACAGCATGAAGACCTGTTTAGTTGATGTATGTATTGCAATTTATTTTCGTGTTATTGATTAAAACCCTGCAATTTCGTTGCAGCTACTTTGGTTTCTATAAACTTCTTTTTTTGACCGAAGACCGAAGTTCGGAGAGAGTTGTTGAATCTTCATCTTCTGTCTTCGAACTTCTCTCTTCCTTCCAGTATATTTATATCATCGAATTTCCTTCGAGACTTAAACCTATGTATTTCCAATGAATAGGTTTCGTTGGAAATATTATAATTACACCCGACTACTTTCCAAGCTTTAATATCCTTCTGGCTCCCCGGATAACGAGTATAAATACTATGCTTCCTATAACCAGGTCTGGTATGCTCGATTTCAACCAAAGCACAAAGATTCCAGCCACGATTACTCCAAGATTAATAATTACATCATTGGAGGTGAAAATTATGCTCGCCTTCATATGTGCTTCTTCCTTACCCTTTGATTTCTGAAGTAGATATAAGCAAAATCCATTTGCGATTAATGCAAAAATTGACACTACAATCATAGTTGAAAAATCTGGAAGTTTCTCTTCCCCCAGAAACCTACGAAGCACTTCTATAAAACCAATTAGGGCAAGTGTAATCTGAAAATAGCCAGCTAGCCTGGCAATATTCTTTTTTCTGGCGATTGTTCCACCCACAGCAATGAGACTTATCCCATAAACGAAGGAATCGGCAAGCATATCCAAACTATCAGCTACCAAACCCATTGATCTTGAAATCAGCCCTGTTGTCATTTCTATTATGAAGAACGCAAAGTTGATGCCCAGAACTGCCCATAAAAGCTTTCTCTGATTGGTGTGTTCTGTAAATTTAGATTGTTCGGTATTTTCTGTTGATATCCTTGTACCTCCCAAATCAAGTTCCATGATGGACTCCTCTATCGCCTCTAAGTGCCCTTCATGAAAAACAGTAAGTATTCTGTCAGGAATGTCAAATTCAAGATTTTTTATACCTGAGACGGAACCTAGTTTAACACGAATCAGGTTTTCTTCAGAAGGACAATCCATTTTGGAGATTTCGAAAACAGTCTTTTCCATAAATAATTAAAAGTTATTCGATAGTGGAATAACCACTATACTGTACCTAATGTTTTCAGCTTTCCTAACCCCATAAACCTAATACCTTTACTGGCAAGGCTTAGCGTTGAATTTTAGTTGGGAATTGTGGATTTAAAATAAGTAAGGCGCTGTTCTATTATACTGATTACTCAGCTGGTTAAAACCACACGTCATAAAATTCGTATAAACAAACGGCTACAGGTACCACAGGGGCGTGTAGACAGTTTTTTCATAGATTAACTTAATTGGATTAAGTTACGAAGCATCTCTGCCGAACCAGGGATGCTTTTTAATTAGAAGACCATTGATGCAATAAAAGTAGTGTCCATTAGTTTTGGTTGAACAGCAAGCAATAAAAAAGGTTATCTGCAGGTGAGCTTTTCTTTTTTATCTTTCCTGATCCCTGACTCCCAAACCTAAGCCTTGTGCAGCCTAAGTGCCCCTACTTATTCAGTAATCCTCCATGTAAGGATATCATTCAATTACAAATTTGCGTAAGGGCCACTACCTCAAATAAAGGTTACTGTCGCCGTAGCTTAAAAAGCGGAAGTCGTTGGCCAATGCATAATCGTAAACTTCTTTCCATTTGTTGCCCAGAAATGCACCGATTAACAGTAGTAATGTACTCTGCGGTTGATGAAAATTGGTGAACATGCCGCTGATTAATTTAAAGTCGTAGCCCGGCAGAATGATGATCTGTGTAGAAAAGCGAATGGCTTTTTCGTCGTTTTCGGCCAGAAAATAAATGATATTCTGGAGCGCTTTTTCAATTGAAACAGTGGCATTGATTTCGTATGGCTCCCATTGTTTTACCTCGGGGCGAAAAGGATCGAAACGATTTTCTTCCAGTTGCAATCCTATCCAGTACAAACTTTCCAGCGAACGCACCGAAGTAGTTCCCACCGCAATGATATTTTTTGGATTTTCCAGAAATGAACGCAGAATACCAATGGGGATAATCACCTGCTCGTGGTGCATAGTGTGCCCTTCTATGGTTTCCGATTTTACGGGTTGAAAAGTACCGGCTCCTACATGCAGGGTAATTTCATTGGTTGCAATGTTTTTGTCGTCCAGGTTTTTTATCACCGAATCAGTAAAATGTAAGCCTGCAGTTGGCGCGGCAACCGATCCATCGATTTTTGCATACACGGTTTGATACGATTCTTCGTCGCTTTCTTCGGTGTCGCGGTGCAGGTACGGCGGTATCGGTAACTGTCCGATGTGTTCAATAATTTCAGAAAAATGTACAGCACCGTTCCACATAAAACGTATGTGAAAGGAGTTTCCTTCCTGTGCGATTTTGGCTGCAGTCAGTTCAATGGGTTGCCCGTCAATATCAAGAGTCTGGCTCAGAAAACCTTCCTTCCATTTTTTTGAATTGCCCACCATACATTTCCATGTCACTTCTTCGGTTTGCTGAAAAGCCACCTGGTAATCGGCAGGTTCAACGGGCTCCAGGCAAAAGATCTCAATTTTAGCCCCTGTTTCCTTGTGGAAGAATAATCGGGCATGTATAACGCGGGTATTGTTAAAAACCAGTTGAGCTTTTTTCGGCAGGTAATTGGCGCAGTTTTCAAAAATATCCTGTTTTATAGTACCATTCTTCCTTACAAGCAATTTCGATTTATCGCGCTCTGTAAGCGGATATTTGGCAATGCGCTCATCCGGAAGGTGGTAGGAGTAATCGCTTATCTTAATGTCTTTGTATCCGTTCAAACCAATTGTATTTTAGGACTGCAAAAGTAAGAATTTCTTTTTGTTGTAACCAAATTGAAATTAAGGGCTGAAGCCCGTTTGAAAGTTGTTTGTTTAGCCCCGGGCTTAAGCCCTTAATGATAAATATTAATGCTACTTTTGCCGGAAATAAGAGAGTCATGATAAAAGTAGGAGATAAGGTTAAGTTTTTAAACGATGTTGGTGGCGGAGTTGTAACCGGTTTTGTGAACAAGAATACGGTAAATGTTGAAGGTGAAGATGGATTTGAGGTGCCTTATCCGATAAAAGAGCTGGTGAATGTAAGTGCTCCGGAATTAAATGTTAGCAGTTCTTCTCCGGCACAACAGCAAACAACTGCAGAAGTAGAGGCGGAACCTGAATACATTGAACCCAAAGGCGAGATCATTAACGGGAAAAATGCTGCTGAATTTTATTTCTGTTTTGTTCCAACGAATCCCAAAAATCCACTTTCCGGCGAAATAGAGTTATTTCTGGTTAACGACAGTAATTTTACGGTGTTATTCAATTATTCGTACATAAAAACGGATGGTATTGAGGCTGTAAAACAAGGAACGGTTCGCTCGAATTCAAGGGAAAAAATTGATGCTTTGGTGCAGGAGGATTTGATTGATCTGCCTGATTTTGGTTTTCAGCTGATTTACTTTCGGGAAACAGAAAGCGAGTGGAATTCGCCGATGGTAAAGAAATTCAGGGTAAGTCCGGTAAAGTTTTACAAAGAATCAACTTTCCGTGAAAATTTATATTTCAAAAAGAATGCCCTCGTGCTTAAAATTACTTCTGATGCTTTTCAAACCGAGCTGGATAAATTAACTCAGGATGATTTTAAAAAAGTGGTGAAGGCGAAGGAAACTGTTGAAACCCCAAAAAGAAAAAAGCGAAAACGTACTTCTGAAGAGGTGGTAATCGACTTACAT
>DASQBW010000253.1:0-5688 GCA_035635015.1 Draconibacterium sp.
AACATGGACCACACGAACCATCGTTTACCGAAAAGGAAACAAAACCGCCGCGTTATTACACCGAGGCTTCGTTGCTGCGCGCGATGGAAACAGCCGGAAAAAATGTAGACGACGATGAATTGCGCGACCTGATGAAAGCCAATGGAATAGGGCGCCCATCGACACGTGCTGCTATTATCGAGACTTTGTTCCGTCGTAAATATATCGAGCGACAGAAAAAGCAAATCCACCCCACAAAAATGGGTATTCAGCTGATTGATACCATTCAGAATGAGTTGTTGAAATCGGCGGAGTTAACCGGACAGTGGGAGAAACAACTGCGTGAAATTGAGCAGGGAGAATACAGTGCTTCGAACTTTATCTACGACATGAAACGTATGGTTTACGATCTGGTTGTTGAAGTGTTGCGCGATCGTAGTTCGGTAAAACTTGCTGCTCCGGAACCTGTAAAAAAGGCAAAAGGAAAAAGGAAAATGGCAGTTGTTACCGGCAATGATGAAATCACCTGCCCAAAATGCTCAAAAGGGAAAATACTAAAAGGAAAAAATGCCTATGGTTGCAATCGTTGGAAAGAAGGTTGCGATTTTAGGTTGCCATTCGTTTTTATGGAGAAAATGCTTAGCGACAAACAGGTTGAACGTTTGCTGAAAAAAGGAGCTACCGCGAAACTGAACGGTTTTAAAATGGGTGATAAAAAGGTGAAAGGTATTTTGCAGCTTACTACGGATTTTAATGTGGAGTTTGTGGATAAATCGGCGGGTGAAAAGCAAACAGTTGATTCAACGCCAAAATGCCCTAAATGTGGCGGAACAATTATAAAAGGTAAAACGGCTTATGGTTGTAGCAACTGGAAACAGGGATGTGATTTTAAGTTCTCATTCGAAGCGATTCGCGAAAAAGCTGCCGGAAGGAAATTAACGAAAGAACTGGTGCTGAAAATTTTGCAGGCTGGAGCATAAATATTATTTAAGATCCAAGATTTTAAGCCGAGCGTAATAAAAAGTAAAATAAAGTACCGGCTCCTTTTTTTCCCGAACTTTCAAATCCGACTGTACCTCCCAATTTTTCGACAATACGTTTTACAATCGAGAGTCCGAGCCCATAACCACCTGCTTTATCGGGTTGTAAGCGCGTATGTTTTCTGAAGATTTTCTGATGTTGCTCTTTTGCAATTCCATCTCCGTTATCTTTTATCCAGTATTTTACCATTGAATTTTGGGTAAGCTCGCAGCCTATTGAAACATCAGGAGGATTGCCTCCATATTTTAACGCGTTGGTTATTAGATTTATCCATACTTCTTCTATCCAGGGTGCATAAGCTAGTGCGTCTATCCATTTCGTTGTAACACGAATATTGCCTTTACTCGATTCAACTGTTTTCGTCAGATGATTTACGGCATTGTTATAAACCCTGTCCATTTCAACTGCAACAATGTCAACATCGCCGTGTCCCGTTGTGGCCATTTTAAGTAGCTCGTTGGTTACATCAATAGTTTTCATTGCACTATCTTTAACCACATGCGAGAACTCCTGAACCTGACTTATATCGCCATCTTTAATTGCTTCTAAAATTATATCGCTTGAGGAATAAATAACTCCCAATGAATTTTTCAGGTCGTGTGCCAGTGTATGTGCATAGGCATCCAGGTCGTCAATCAGCTTTTCATTTTTTCTGATTTCTTCTATTAATTGTGCATTCTTTTGTTTTAATTTTACCTCAGTTGCTCTAATTGAAGTAACATCGTTTACAACCATTAAAGTACCGTTTAACTGTCCAACCTGGTTCGTAATAGACGATAATTTTATTTGAAAGTAATTTAATTGATTAGCATTCAATATTTCTAGGTTCAACCTATTCGTATTCTTTTTCTCAAGCAGTTTAACTATTTCAGGATAAGCTTTAAATGTTTGTTGATAATTGCAGTGAATGGAATGTTGTTCATCGATGTTAAATATTTTGAGCAGAGCCGGATTGGCAGCTTCAATAATTCCGTTAGCATTAACCACCAGTACCCCTTCATTCATGGTGTCTAATAGTTTCTCCTGAGCCAGTGGAACGAGCTCAAACATATTGTATCGCGATATTCCTAAAACAATAATAAAACCGGTTAAAACAAAGGAAACGGTTGTCCAGTCGAAGCCCGGAATCGGATTGAGGTCGAATACATAAATTAAATTGGCAAATACAGGAATTAATGACCCGATAAGTAAGATACGTATCTGCTTTTTATAGTAACTTGTAAAGTTAGAGAATGAACTTATCAGATTAAATATTCCTGCCCCTATCAAAGAAAAAGTGTAGATATAGAATATCCAAAACCATAGTCCGTGAACATAATGGAGAATATTGGTTGCACTGTTTAATGAAAGCTCCTCCCAAACCAGTTTGTGACTCTCATTTGTAAATACCAAAACCAGGGTTACAATTGGAATAACGGTTGTTAGAAATATATTCCGTTTGTTTACAAGGTGATATTTTTGACTAAAAGTTGTGGTGAAGAAGAAGTAGCAGACAGGGATAAAAGCAATGCCAAGATAGGACAACTGGGAATAAAATATTTTTTCGTGCAAGTGGGGGGTACTAAACTCTAAAGCATAGGCAATTGCCCAAATAGAAACAAAAACTTCAAGGTAAATCAGGAACCGAACTGCAATTGCTTCTCTGAATTTCCATAAAAGAATAATTGTGCTAATTGCTGCGAAAGCTGTAATTAATTGAATGATACTGTTAATCGTCAGAATTTGGAACATAAAATTATAGCCAATGGAATTGCAAATTTATGCAATTAAACGAATTCTTTTTGAAAATAACTCAAAGAGTTAATAAAATACTGACATGTGTTCAGAAATCTCCAAATGGATTAGTAATTCATTAATGCATTTATTATTTGATTTATAGTATTTGTCGTATCAAATCTCTTTGTACAATGAGTGACATTATTTACGATACTGGAATGTGCCGCAACATCTCATTGGATATTCGTTATGCACTGTTTATCATTGATAAATTTGCAGGTGCAGGGTATTTGTTGAATGAGATGGAGATAGTAGAGTAGGAAATTTAAAATTAGAAGAAGGAAGAGAGAATGTCATTGATTTATTGGTGACATTCTTTTCTATTTAATCATTTTCCAAACACATAAATAACAGAAAGCTGCTGTTGCTGATCAAGGGTATCCCAGTTAACCAGATGCATTGAAAGGTTAAATCGTCCTTTAATGTTGTTGTGATTAATGAAATACCAGATCAGGTCGGTGCGCCAGTAATCATCGGCCCGGTAATACGGATCGCCATACATAAATTTATGTCCTCCACCTACATTCAACACTGATTTTAGTCCAATGTTTTTATAACGGCCGGCTAACTCGGTAAATAATGTTGTTGATACATCATAACCATCTGTAACGCCTCGCTCTCTATATGTAGAGTTAAGAATACCGGTTTGTAAATAGCCGGTAATTGCTGAATTTTCTTTGGTGCGTATACCTGCCTGCAACGCAAATCCCATAAAATCTTCAATATGTAATGGCGGATTGTTGTGTAGTGTGTGCGCGTTATGAAACATCAGCATGTAATTCTGAAAAAAGAAGTTTTTATGAAAAACTTCACCCGAGAAACCAGCCATAAACTGTTCACGTTGAGTTTCGGCTTGGCGGCCAACCCAGTCAACAAATCCGTTCTGGTGCCCCCAATCCCAGCTTATTTCGCCAAAAAGTCCTTCAACATTTGGGCGGTAATAGAGTAGGGTGTCGGTGAGCATTACCAGCGGAAAATCTATTTTATCGCGGCGCGGAAATGCTCCAAAGGCAAATACCTTATCTTCATCCTGAAACTGATAGTACAATGTCAGCTTTGGTTTTTGTGCATCTAAATCGCTGCCAAATTCAAACAAGTGGCTCAATCCTCCGCGTAACTGGTGATTTTCAATGTCAACACCTACCTCAAAAGCACCACGACTGCCCATAATGGTTTGCGGATAGGCATAAGGTTGCGAAAACTCACGGTTATCACCAATGCCTTCAAACAGTACCTGGTATTTAAATTCCTGTGCGTCGCAGAAAAATACGCCAAGTAAAAAAATAATAATGAGTGCTTTTTTCATCGAATTTCAGAATTTCATTGCGAATGTAGTAAAACGAATATCAACTGTAAAATTACACAATTGAAAAACTGCTAAACTGCGGCTGAAAACTTTGACTTGATATTGTGTTAGTCGCACAAAATGTAATTGTCTTTTCTCGGGTTTATGACCATAACCGGTAGTTTGCCTGCATGTTTTAAAACTTTTTGTTCAGGGAGACCAACGAGCAGGTCGAGTGGAGTAATACTCGAACTTCCTAAAATAACCAATAGATTACAGTCTGATGCAATGGCAAGTTCCAAAGCCTCGTAAACGTTGCGCAAACTCGATCTCGTTCCTTTGTAAAGTTTGTGAGAGATCTTGAATTTTTTGTAAAGTTTACGGGTAAGCTCAGCATTTCTGCTAACACTTTGTTTGGCTTCCCTGGTTTTGTCATTGGCAGCAACGGTAACAATTTGAGCACCGTTAAAACGGCCAAAATAGGAGCACCACAACGAACTATCACTTACTTCTTTTCTTAAATCAATGGGCTGTACAAGATGGTTGTAATTCATAATCTCCGATTCCGGATGAACATACAAAAACGGGACAGAGGTTTCTGCAAGTGCTGACGAAGTTGTTTTAAATGTCGTGGTGTTAATGACTATTGTAATTGCTTCGTATTCCTCAGCCAGAATATCGGGCAATACAGTTAGGTTTTCAGCCAGTAAAAGTGTAGAAACTTTTTGTTGAGGGACTTCCTTTTTTACAACAGTAGCATAGTTTTGTAGCTGAAGTTTAAAATTCTCGTGATGTTTTTTTTGCCGGGGTTGATAATTGTATAGTAAACAAAGCTCCTTTTTAAATATAGCTGCCAGTTTTAAACCGTGTAAAATCAGGTTCTGATCTGTTTCCTTTAATTCGGTGAATACAACTATTTTCTGCTCTTTGCTATCGGTCATCGTAATTTTTCATGTAAAAATAAGTATTTCGTGCATCCTTTTTTTTGTTGTTGAAAAAAATCAGGAAAGGTTAACATGTATTTCCCTACTTTTATGCTGCTAAAGTATCAAATATGATAAATGACAAGTTGATTCGGCCTGATAGCATTGTGGTTGTAGGGGCATCAAATAATATTTCAAAACCGGGTGGTAAGATTGTAAAAAACCTTTTAGATCATCATTTTGCGGGTGATCTTTTCTGCATAAATCCTCATGAATCAAAAATTTTGGGAGTACCATCGTTTGCTGATGTTACAGAATTACCTGAAATTGATTTGGCTATTTTGGCTATTCCTGCAAAAGCGTGTTTGAAAGCGGTTACCGATTTGGCGGAACATAATAACACGAAAGCATTTATAATTATTTCTGCAGGATTTGGTGAAACCAATGAAGCCGGTAAAATTCTGGAACAGGAAATTGTGAAAGTTGTTGAAAAGCACGATGCCTGTTTAATTGGTCCAAACTGCATCGGCGTGATGACGCCGTGGCATGCCAGCGTATTTACCACGCCTATTCCTGAGTTAACCATTCAGGGATGTGATTTTATCTCCGGCTCGGGGGCTACTGCTGTTTTTATTATGGAATCGGGTATTCCAAAAGGTTTACGTTTCGCCAGTGTTTTTTCGG
>DASQBW010000254.1:0-4432 GCA_035635015.1 Draconibacterium sp.
GTTGTAACTTTAATCCCAGTACTTCAATTAACCAATTGGAAGTTTGGCAAGCCGAAACTTTTGATCCCGAAACAATCGACCGCGAATTGGGTTGGGCCGAAGAAATAGGTATGAATTGCATGCGTGTATACCTTCATCATGTGGCTTGGGAAGTGGATAAAGAAGGATTTAAAAACCGCATGAAACAGTACCTTGATATTGCTGAAAGCCACGGAATAAAAACCATTTTTGTGTTTTTCGATGATTGCTGGAACGCCACTTATGAAGCCGGTAAACAACCTGAACCAAAACCGGGTGTTCACAATTCAGGCTGGGTGCGCGATCCGGGCGACTTGCTTTACGAGGATGAAACCCTTGTAAACGTTTTGGAAACGTATGTGAAAGATGTTCTGACAACATTTAAGAATGACGACCGCATTGTTATTTGGGATTTATATAACGAACCCGGCAATTCCGGTTACGGAAACCGCTCAATGCCACTGTTAAAAAAAGTATTTAGCTGGGCTTGGGAAATCCGTCCGTCGCAGCCTGTTTCTGCAGGTGTTTGGAATGCCTCGTTAACGGATCTGAATAAATTCCAGCTTGAAAATTCCGACATTATAACGTATCATAATTATGAAGGACCGGAGAAACACCAGGCAGCTATTGATACCCTGAAAACAAGAGGGCTGCCCATGGTTTGTACCGAGTATATGGCGCGCCGTAACAACAGTTATTTCCAGAATATTATGCCAATTCTGCATAAAGAAAATGTTGGGGCTATTAACTGGGGATTGGTTGCCGGAAAATCAAATACCAAATATGCCTGGGATGAGCCAATTCCTGACGGTTCGGAGCCGCCACTATGGTTTCACGAGATTTTTCACCCTGACGGAACGCCTTACAGCCAGGAAGAGGTAGATGTAATTAAAAGTTTAACCGGGGCAAATTAATTTTAAAAAATGAACAGGTTATCGTATTTTTTCATCCTTATAATATTTGTCGTTTTTCAGGCTTGTAAGTCTCAACCATCCGGATTGAAGATTGAGAATCCGCTTCCGGTAGAGTTTGGCGATCCATATATACTTAAAGCTTCCGATGGCAATTATTATATGATCGGTACCGGTAGTGTTGCAGATGGATTCAAAATGTATTCCTCTGCCGATTTGCAAAACTGGAAAGATGAGGGACGAATTTACCAGGGAAATACAGAAGATTCGTGGAACATCGCTAATTTTTGGGCGCCAGAGTTGTACGAGCTTGATGGTAAGTATTACCTGTTGTTTAGTGCCGACTGGCGGGAAAATCCTACCAACGAGTTAGAGAATTTCCGCATTGGCGTAGCCGTAGCCGATAACCCAACGGGGCCTTATACCGATTTATACGACCGGCCAATTTTTGATCCAGGTTATCCTGTTATCGACGGAAATCTTTGGTTTGAAGACGGCAAAGTTTATATGTACTATTCGCGTTGCTGTTACAAAAATCCGGTGGAAAGCGAGGTTGCCGACTGGGCCCGGCAAAATGGATTGTTCGACGAGATAGAGGAAAGCTGGATTTATGGTGTTGAGCTTCAAACTGATTTTTCGGGAATAATTGGAGAGCCACAGTTGTTGTTGCGTCCGCCGTTAACAATGGACGATAAGCAAGCTGAGTGGGAAAGCCGTTCTGTTACTTCAGGAGAGGTTAACCGACGATGGACAGAAGGTTCGTACATCTTCAAAAAGAATGATTTGTATTACATGATGTACTCGGCCAACTATTTTGGCGGAAAGAATTATGCCGTGGGATATGCTACATCAGGTTCGCCACTTGGCCCATTCGTAAAAGCAGATAACAACCCGGTTTTGCAGAAAAATGTGGAAGAGGGTGGGATTGTAACCGGAACTGGCCATAATTCCATCACTTTTGCACCCGATGGAGAAACAATGTTGTGTGTCTATCACGGCAGAACTTCTAAAACTGGAGACGAGCGTGTGGTTTTTATTGATCCAATGGAAATTAATGACGATGGAAAATTGATCGTTCACGGACCAACAACAGTTGAAGAGTAACAGGGAGAAAATACGCAGCTAAGCAATGATATTTAGAGGATTATAAAACAAAAGGGAGAAACATCGTTTCTCCCTTTTGTGGTGCCACCTGGAATCGAACCAGGGACACACGGATTTTCAGTCCGTTGCTCTACCAACTGAGCTATGGCACCTTTCTAAAGTTGGGCTTTAAACAGCACCCTCTTTATTTTGGTGTTGCAAAAGTATACATTTTTTTAAAATCACAAAGTTCAGCACAAAAAAAAATAAAAAATTTACGAAAGTGAATATAAGTTGCTGTATGTGCTTTCACCCATTTTGAGTTTATATGGAAAAGCTCAATTTGATTTCAAGGAGGTATGCGCCTGCAATCCAATTCTTTTTATACTTTTGCACGATTAGTTTTAAAGGCAATGGTTAATACTGATTATCTGATACATACATTAAAAAACGGCATTCGTATAATTCACAAGCAAACCGACTCGCCCGTTGGACATTTGGGGGTGTTAATAAATGCAGGTTCGCGCGATGAAAAAGACGATGAACACGGTCTGGCACATTTTATCGAGCATTCGGTTTTTAAAGGAACAAAAAAGCGCAGGGCTTATCATGTACTAAGCCGGATTGAAGGGGTTGGTGGCGAGTTAAATGCCTACACCACAAAAGAAGAAACTGTTTTGTACGCTACTTTTTTAACCGAGTATTACGAACGGACTGCCGAACTGCTCACCGATATATTGTTTAACAGTACTTATCCCGAGAAGGAAATTAACCGCGAAAAGGAGGTGGTAGCAGAGGAAATTAATTCGTATCAGGATACGCCTTCGGAACTTATATTCGATGAATTTGAAGAGTTGGTTTTTGATGGTCATCCCATAGCCCGTAATATTTTGGGAACAAAGGAAAAGGTACGCGCGTTTAACCGCGATAAAATTTTCAGTTTTATTGAAGCGAATTATCATACCGACCAGATGGTAATTAGTTCGGTAGGGAATATTGCTTTTTCGGCCTTGATAAAAATGCTGGAGAAACATTTTGGTGAGGTGGAACAAAAACTTCGGCAAGCTACCCGCGAAAAATTTCTGTATTACCAGCCACAAATAAAAACCCTGCAAAAAGATACTTTTCAGGCGCATTGTGTAATGGGCAATACGGCTTTTGATTTTAAAAATCCGAAACGAATAGCCATGGTTTTGCTTAATAATGTCTTGGGCGGCAATGCGCTTAACTCGCGTCTAAACCTGGCTTTGCGCGAGCGCCGTGGAATGGCCTACAATGTTGAATCGGGTTACTCGGCCTATTCTGATACCGGTTTGTTTAATGTGTACTTTGGAACCGACAAAGAGAACCTGAATAAAGCTGTTTCGCTGGTTTATAAAGAATTTGAGTTGCTTCGTTCAACAAAAATGGGAGCCGTTCAGTTAAGTCGTGCAAAGAAACAGCTCATTGGCCAGATTGCCGTGTCGACCGAAAGCCGTGAAGACCTGATGCTGACCATCGGAAAAAGTTTTCTATTATTTGATAAAGTAGATCCGTTACGTGAGGTATTCAAAAAAATTGATGCCATTAGTGCTGAAGAGGTGCTTGAAGTGGCCAATATTGTTCTGGATAAAAACCAAATGAGTACCTTAATTTATAAGTAATCTGAAAACGTGAAGTAATGAATAAAGAAAAGGCATTACATCAGTACATCCTGAATCATATTGATGAAGAAGACCCGGTTTTGAACGAATTGGACAGAGAAACCAACCTGAAGGTGCTGGGGGCACGAATGATCTCCGGGCATTTGCAGGGGCAGGTTTTAACTTTCCTGTCGAAAATGATTCGTCCGAAATACATTCTTGAGTTGGGTACTTTTACCGGCTACTCGGCCATTTGTTTAGCCAAAGGTTTGCAGGGAAACGGTAAGCTTATTACAATTGAAGTTGACGATGAACTGGAAAAACTGGCACAAAAATATTTCGAGAAAGCAGGAGTCGCTAGTAAGATCGATCAAAAAATTGGTCCGGCCACCGAAATTATACCTACACTCGAACAATCGTTCGACTTGGTTTTTATTGATGCAGATAAACGCGAATACCTTGCCTATTATCGGTTGTTGATCGACAAATTGAATCCGGGAGCCTATATAATTGCCGACAATACCCTTTGGAACGGAAAAGTATTGGAGGAGCCGCTCCACGATGATTTCCAGACTAAAGGAGTGATGGAATTTAATCGCCTGGTTAAACAAGACGCGCGTGTTGAAAAAGTGATTTTGCCTCTGCGCGATGGATTAACAGTTATCCGGATAAAGTAGATTTTATATAAATCTCAAAATTGGTATTATCCCCAAAAAGGAAGGAAGAATTTTCACGAAATACCAAAAGGCCGGGAAGAAGTTTACAAAACCAGATTGCGATAACCTGATCGTAAAATCC
>DASQBW010000255.1:0-2043 GCA_035635015.1 Draconibacterium sp.
TATAACCGGCCAGTGGCACACCAATAAAGTTTACCAGGTCGTTACCGGCAAACGCCATGGCAAGTGCAAAAGTTCCGGCCAGTACAACAACTTTTAATATTTTAATATTGAAAATCCATTTAAGTAACTGAATAAAAACCACCCAAAACCCTAAGCTATAGAACAACATTAATCCGGTATGGTGTGTTAACCATTCCTGAACTGTTTCTCCATTTGCCAATTCGATACTTGCAAATGTTGATCCCTTCATTCCTTTAATAACAATAAAATAGGTGATGGCTGTAATTGCCAAACCACCAAAGGCTGAACCAAAATATTTCATTGGCCCGCGATACTTAAAAGAGAACAGCAAACGTGTTAAATACTGCACAACTGCTCCAACTGTAAAGGCAATAAACACCGAAAGCAATATCCCGGTAATAATAGCAAGCGCTTTACTCGAATTGATGTATTGCGACAACTCCATCAAAACAGATCCTCCAGCGGTTTTAATCTTCACAATAGATACTGTTACGGCTGCCCCAAGTAATTCAAAAACTATTGAAACAGTTGTAGAAGTAGGCATTCCGAATGTGTTAAACATGTCGAGCAGAATAACATCGGTTATCATTACCGCAAGAAAAATGATCATGATTTCGGAGAAGAAAAACATCTCGGGATGAAAAATTCCCTTTCGTGCCACTTCCATCATTCCACTGGAAAATGTAGCTCCGATAAGCACTCCTAAACTAGCCATTAAAAAAATCACCCATTTAGGTGCAGCTTTTGACCCTACTGCAGAATTAAGAAAATTTACAGCATCGTTGCTCACCCCAACAATCAGATCGGAGATTGCCAGAGCAAAAAGCACAATTACAAGAATAAGGTAAAAGTTTTCCATTTATGTTAGATTTATATAAAGGCCGACAAATATAAAGTTTGTACAAAGTTTATTCGTTTTGTAATATTAATAAAATATTAACTAACCATGAAATTACCATTAACCAATTAGTAACCACTTTTTTAAACGACAATTGAAACCTTAATTTGCAACGTTAGATTAACCAATAACGGTTATTTCATTAATAAACACATTAGATGAGAACTTATTCTTCGAAATTCCTTGCCATACTTGTTGCCATTGTTTTAACACTTCTGGCATTGGGCATTTCCCTCTTGGCACATTACCTGGGCGAGAATGTTATGGTTATTGCCATTTCAACTGCAATTTTTATTGTAGCCGCCTACTTTGCCATCCTTTTCATTATTAAAAAATACATTACAGACCGGATAAGGCCATTGTATAACACCATACGGGATTTGCCGCTGAGCGGAAAAAAAATGGAAGAAAAAATCGACTCTAACAGTTTGCTGCTTAACGCAAAGTACGAGGTAGAAGAATGGGCAAAATCGCAGTTAAAAGAAATTGAACGCCTAAAAGAACTGGAAAAGTACCGGAAGGATTTTGTGGGCAATGTGTCGCACGAGCTTAAAACACCCATTTTTAATATACAAGGGTATGTTTTAACCCTTTTGGAAGGCGGGCTGGAAGACCCTAAAATCAACAAACTTTACCTGAAACGAACAGAAAAAAGTATCGACCGGATGGTATCGATCGTTGAAGACCTTGAATCGATTACCAAACTGGAATCGGGTGAGCTAACATTAAATATGACCCGCTTTGACATTGTAAAAACTGTTGAGGAGGTTATTGAAATGGAGCACTGGCAAGCATCCGAAAGTCAAATCACGGTGCAGATCGTTAATAAACCCGATCGCCCGGTTTTTGTAAAAGCCGACAAAAAACGCATACTCGAAGTGGTGACCAACCTTATTGTTAATGGCATAAAATACGGTAAACAAAATGGTCATGTCAACATATCGTTTCACGATTTGGAAGATAACATTATTGTTGAAGTAGCGGATAATGGAATTGGCATCGAGAAAAAAGATCTTCGGCGTATTTTTGAACGTTTCTTCCGAGTCGATAAATCACGTTCGCGTGAGCAGGGCGGCACCGGGCTTGGCCTTTCCATTGTAAAACACATTATCGAAGCTCATAAT
>DASQBW010000256.1:0-7666 GCA_035635015.1 Draconibacterium sp.
CTCTTTCCTTTATCAAATTCTTCTTTTGCAAACTCAACGATAAGAATCGCGTTTTTGGCAGCCATCCCAATAAGCATCACAAAACTAACCTGTGCGAAAATGTTATTCTCGAAAGTAGGGCTTCCCAGGCGGCCTAACCAGAGCGCGAACAAAGCACCAAAGATAGCAAATGGTGTTCCTAATAAAATACTAAATGGTAGCGTCCAGCTTTCGTATTGCGCCGACAAGATAAGGAATACAAAAAGCAACGAGAAAATCATAATTACTCCCAGCGATCCGGAAGCTTGTTTTTCCTGGTACGACATTGCATTCCACTGGTAGCCCATATCAGCAGGCAGTACTTCTGCTGCTACTTCTTCGAGTGCTTTTATTGCCTGTGCCGAAGTATAACCGGCAGCAGGAGCCCCGGTAACTTCCACCGCACGATAAAGATTAAAGCGGTTAGTGTATTCCGGCCCTGAAATAGGCTCAACAGTGGCAAGCGTTGCCAAAGGAACCATATCGCCGCTACTGTTTTTTATAAAGAAACTGTTGATATCCTTTTCTGATACACGATACTCGTGTTCGGCTTGAATATATGTTTTATACAGTCGGCCAAAGCGGGTAAAGTCGTTTACATAGGCTCCACCCATAAATGCTCCAACAGTGGTATACAAATCGTTTAATGAAACACCCATCTTCAGCGCTTTTTCCTTGTCGATATTTAAATAACGTTGCGGAACGTTAGCCTGAAAAGTTGTGAAGGCATTCGCAATCTCTTCGCGAGCATTGGCGGCCTGCATAAACAGGGCAGCATTTTGTGCCAGGTAATCAGGCGTGTTTCCACCTCGGTCTTGCAGCATGATGCTAAAACCTGATCCGTTACCCAAACCCGGAATGGAGGGAGGACCAAAGGCAAATACCTGTGCGGCATCTATTTCTGTTGCCAGGCGAATATTGATCTCACGTATAAGATCATCGGCTGTTTTTTCACGTTCGTCCCAATTCCGAAGAGCAACGAACATAAAACCGGTGTTGGTAGCCATCGCTCCAGACAACATACTAAATCCGGTTGCATTGGTAACATATTCAACTTCCGGATATTCTTCCAAAATATCTTCAATTTTCTTCGCTACAACATCCGAACGTTGCAGTGATGCAGCATCGGGTAATTGCATATTGATAAAGAGGTATCCCATATCTTCCGCCGGAATAAAACCACCCGGAACCAGTTTTCCGAAAACAGCCATTCCAACAGTAATTACAACAATAAAAACAACACCACGTTTGAGCCTTCTGGTGAAGATATTTGTGAGTTTCATGTACCCCTCGGTTGACTTACCCATCCATTTATTGAACTTACCAAAAAACCATCCTAAAGGACCTTTATACGGTTTCGGTTCTTTTAGTAAGAGCGATGCCAGCGCAGGGCTGAGGGTCAGTGCGTTTACAGAAGAAACAATTACCGAAACCACAATCGTAATCGCAAACTGCTGATATAATCTTCCAGTAATACCAGCCATACCTGCAACCGGAATAAAAACTGCCACCAATACAAGTGTAGTTGCCACAACCGGTGCCGAAACTTTACGCATGGCATCGAGTGTTGCTTCTTTTGCGCTCATTCCGGTAGAGATATTTACCTGAACGGCTTCAACAACAACAATGGCATCGTCAACTACAATGCCGATGGCAAGCACTAAACCCAGCAATGACAATACATTTATTGTAAAACCCAGTAGCGGGAAGAATATAAACGCTCCAACTAATGAAACCGGAATTGCAATTGTTGGAATAAGGGTTGCCCGCCAATCCTGAATGAATATAAACACCACAAGAATGACGAGTATCAAAGCAATGATCAAAGTTTCCACAATGTCGTTGATACCTGCTGTAATTGCAGCGGTAGTATCCAGCGAAATGTCATATTTAATTCCTTCAGGAAAAGATCCCGAAAGACGTTCAATTTCTTCACGAATCTGGCTGGCCAGTTCTGTCGCATTTGAGCCCGGTGCCTGGTAGAGTGCGATAATGGAACAGGCTTCGCCATTCATTCGGGTAAAAGCACTGTACGTTTCAACACCTAAACTGATCTCTGCAATATCTCTCAATCGTACCTGCGATCCATCGGATTGTGTGCGAACTACGATCTCTCCAAATTCTTCAGGAGAATTAAATCGCTCGGGCATTCGAACCGTGTAGGTAAATTCTGTACCCGGAGGCGAAGGTTCTGCTCCGAATTTACCTCCCGGAACTACGGCATTTTGTTGATTGATTGCATTTAATATCTCCGGAATAGTAAGTTCCATTGCTGCCAGACGGTCTGGTTTTACCCAAATTCGCATGGAATAATCCGATGCCCCAATTACATTTACACGCCCTATTCCTTTAATACGAGCCAGCTGATCTTTAATATTTATCAAACCGTAATTTCCCAGAAAATCCTGGTCGTAACGGCCATCAGAAGTCAATGCAATCAACATTAAAACATTGGGTAGCGATTTTTCAGTAGTAACCCCCAGTTTTTTAACCGACTCCGGCAATTTTGCTGATGCTGCCGAAACACGGTTCTGCG
Source organism: Draconibacterium sp. (assembly GCA_035635015.1). Taxonomy (GTDB): domain Bacteria; phylum Bacteroidota; class Bacteroidia; order Bacteroidales; family Prolixibacteraceae; genus Draconibacterium. The sequence continues at coordinate 2,555 of DASQBW010000256.1, forward strand.
CGAGTACGGTGTTCATGTCGGGATCAGTTCCCACATCAAACGAAATCTGAATGTTCATTGTTCCGTCGTTCGCATTGGTCGATTTCATGTAAATCATGTTATCAACACCATTAATTTGCTGCTCCAGCGGAGTCGCCATCGATTCTTCAACGGTAAGTGCGTTGGCCCCGGTGTATGATCCGCGAACCTGAACGATTGGAGGAGTAAGGTTCGGATATTGCTCAATTGGCAAACCACTGAGCATTACAAAACCGACGATAACAATTACAATGGCAATAACCATTGCAACTATTGGCCGGTGTACAAAGAAATTTCCTTTATTATCTGACATAGCTGTGGTTTAAAGGTTTGCGAATTGACTTTTAAACTCAACCGTTTCAGCCATAACGGGCATTCCGTTACGTACTTTTTGAAGTCCTTCTATTAGTACTTTATCTCCGGGTTTCAGTCCTTCGTCTATCAGCCATAAATCGCCAACTTTGCTACCTGAAACAATTTGTCTTGTCTCTATCTTGTTTTCATTATTTACAATGAATACTGAAAATTGTCCCTGCAGTTCTTTAACACATTTTTGTGGAATAACTATCGCATTTTGATGTCTTAGTGGAATCCGAACTTTTGCGTATTGTCCCGGACGAATTATCAGATCAGGATTTGGGAAGCGTGTTTGAATAAGTATGGTTCCTGTATTACTGTCAACTCCGCGGTCGATGAAATTTACCGCCCCTTTATATTTATGTATCGAATTATCAGCTAAAACCAATTCAAGTAAGTTTTCGTGTTCTTCGCTTTCCTGGTACAATTTTTCGGTACCGCCTAAATAGTTTACCACTTGTAAATACTGGTTTTCAGGCAAGAAAAAATCAACGTGGATTACATCGGTTTTCGACACCGTATTTAGTACTACCAGCGGTGCTTGTCCAACTAAATCGCCTACTTTGGCAATCGATTTACCAATAATCCCATTGATTGGCGAATAAACTTTTGTATATCCCCGTTGAATTTGAGCGATTTCAAGATTAGCTTCTGCTGCTTTTACCTGCGATTCTGCTGCTTCAAATTGTACCTGTGCACCATCAAGATCTGCTTGACTAACAGCATTTGATTCTGCTAAAGGCTTATAACGGTTTAAATCGCTCTGTGCTTTTGCATATAACGATTTTGCCTCGGCCAACTGACTTTGTTTGGCTGCAACCTCTGCTTCGTATGGTTGTGCATCAATCGTATATAACAACTGGCCTTTTTTTACAGGAAGCCCTTCGTTAAAATGTATACCTTCAAGAAATCCAATCACGCGCGCGCGAATGGAAATGTCCTGATAGCCGTATACCTGGCCAACAAAATCAACTTTTTCAACAACATCTTTTTGATCTACTTCAACAACCTTAACTTTTAATGCAGGTGTTTGTTTTTTCTGTTCTTGTGCACATGATATTAGCAAAACTGCAACAATCATGATCAATGAAATTCTCATAAGATATGGTTTTAGATAATACATTTTAAGGTGTTTTTGGTTTTATCCTATAATTTGATCTTACAAGTTATGACATTTCAGGTGATTATTGTTAAGTGATATTAAGAAAGTTTTATTTGCAATGGCATGATGTTATAATAAATGATGCTTTGTTTAAAAATTCTGAGATGAAATCCGGTTATCTGCTTCTGTAGCAATGATGTTATCGAAACGGCCTGAGGGTTGGTTGATTCTCAAGTTTTGTTTATGAAAGGACATAAAAAAAGGTTTCTGAGATCTCAGAAACCTTTTTTTTATCCGGTAACAAATATTTATTTCTCCATCAAATTATCTTTCAGGAAATTCACCATTTTAGTATAAAGATGTATGCTGGTGTTGCCACCTCTGATACCATGATTGCGGTTCGTGTAAACCGCCATCTCGAAAGGTACTCCGGCCTGCACCATTTTTTCTGTCATTTCAAATGTGTTTTGTGCATGCACATTGTCGTCGGCAGTACCGTGAACAATCAATAAATTGCCTTTTATGTCTCCGGCATGCGAAAGCGGTGAGTTATCGTCGTAACCTTCAGGATTTTCGACAGGCTTACGCATGTATCGTTCGGTATAAACAGTGTCGTAAAAACGCCAACTGGTTACCGGAGCGACAGCAATGCCTGCTTTAATCAAGTCTCCTCCTTTTTCGAGTGTTAACAGTGTCATAAAACCTCCGTAACTCCATCCGAAAATAGCAATGTTTTGAGCGTCAACGTAGGGGAGAGTACCCAGATATTTTGCGGCTTCTACCTGGTCATCCGATTCATATTTTCCCAGTTGCATGTAGGTAACTTTTCTGAAATCTTCGCCACGGGCACCAGTTCCACGCCCATCGATACAAACTACCAGGAAACCTTCCTGGGCGAGGTATTCGTTCCAACTTATATTACTCCACGAATCGTTTACTTCCTGCGAATTTGGGCCACTGTATTGTGTCATTAAAACCGGGTATTTTTGTGATGAGTCAAAATTTGTTGGCTTTAACATCCAACCGTTTAATTCAATACCTTCGGATGTAGTAAATTTGAAAAATTCCTTTTGGGGTATTTTTATACTCTTTATCGTATTTTTTAGCACCGTATTATCCTGCAGAAAACGGATTTGTTCTCCTTTTTTATTTTCGTGTAGGGTAATGTAGTTTGGCACTTTTGCACTGCTGTAGTAATTTATAAAGTACTGAAAGTTTGTGCTGAAAACAGCGCGGTTAGTCCCTTCAAGTGTCGATAGTTTTCCTTTCTCTTCTTTGTCCTGACTAACGTAATAAACCTCGCGGCGCAACGGCGATTCGGCCGCCGCCTGGTAGTAATAAAGTTCTTTGTCGGCATCGTAACCATAAAAATCGGTTACATCAAAATTGCCTTCGGTAAGTTGTGCAATCTCAAAACCTTGTTTGTCGTATAAATACAGGTGCGACCAACCATCGCGCTCGCTTTGTAACACAAAACTTCCGTCATCAAGATAAGTGAACGCATCAAGGAAATTCTCAGCGATGTAACGGTCGTTTTTCTCGGTCAGGAAATTGCGTGTATCACCAGTAAAAGGATTCGCGTATAAAATGTCGATTTGATTTTGATGACGATTTAAGCGCATAACCACCAGTTCGTTGTCATCGGGTGTCCATTTTAATCGCGGAACGTAAATGTCTGTCTTTTCGCCAATATCAACTTTAATGGCAATTTTTGTTTTCACTTCGTAAGAATAAACTTCTACCTTCGAGTTGTCCTCGCCGGCTTTCGGGTATTTGAAAGTATATTCTCCCGGATATAATTTATTGTCGCTAAGTGTTGGTGCGGCTCCTGCATACATCGGCATTGAAAATTCGCGAACTTCCCTTTCGTCGAAACGAATGTAGGCCACAAATTTACTGTCGGGCGACCACCAGAATGCTTTGTTATAGCTAAATTCTTCTTCGTAAACCCAATCCGGAACGCCATTAATTATTTCATTGATTTTACCATCAGTTGTAGCTTGATGTGTACTGCCAAATTTTAGGTTCTTGATGAAAATGTTGTTGTCGCGAACATAAGCAATGTAGTTTCCGTCAGGAGAAAATGTTGCCACTTGTTGTGCTCCTTTGTCTGATAGCTCCGACAATTCTTTTGTTACGGAGTTCCAAATATAATATTCGGCAGTGTAAGAGTGGCGGTAAATTGATTTGCGTTTGGTAGTTAGTAATATTTTTGTTTCGTCATCGCTTAATTCGTAAGCTGAAAACGATGAGATTGGTGCGTCTTCAACCTTCGAGATATCAAATAGTGTTTCAACTTCTTCTCCGGTTTTATAGCTGTATTTTACAATCCTGGTATTTCCCTCTAAAATAGAGTAGTGGATTCCATCGTTCATCGATCGTAATCCATTAACCGACTGTGCACGAAATGTTCCTTTCTCAAAAATGTCTTCTAATGTAATTTTTTGCGTTTGTTGCGCATGTACTGAAAATAGTGTCAAAAAAGTGACCAGTAAAAAAAGCAGTTTCTTCATTGTCATTCATTTTATACAGTGAGCAAAAATAGGAAAATGTTATTCGAATTCTTAAAACAAGGTAGAAAATCGAGAAGATTTGCAGTATGATTGAGTGTATTTAAAAATTGAAATAAAAAAAGGATGCATCCTTTTTTACATTTTACCCAAATGAAACAGATGCATCCCCGCGTTTTAATTCATAAAATTATTCTATTCTAAAAGCTCGTAGTCGTGCATTTCTTTCATAAAAGTTACAAAATCATCTTTTTTGTCCGAGTCCATCCATTTCATGGCACTTCGTGGGTGTTCATTCATTGCACCGGTTATTAAATAAGGAATATGGTATCCCCAGTCAATTTTCTCCTGCCATGGTTTTATATGATTTTGAATGGCATCAATTAACGGAAGCAAACGGTATTTTGGATTTTTCAGAAAAGCGATAAGTATTTCGATGGGGCAGTTACCTGCACCACGTCCCATTCCAAGTAAAGTGGCATCAAGCATGGTTACACCGTTCATTAACGATGTAATGGTATTCGACATGGCCAGTTGCATATTGTTATGTGCATGAATTCCCAACTCTTTTCCGGGAAGGGCAGCCTTGTATTTTTTTACCAAATGCTCAATGCTTTCGCAGTAAAGGCTGCCAAAGCTATCGACCACATATATGGTTGGGACTTTTGATTTAGCAAGGTCTGCAAGTCCCTGATCCAATTCAGGTTCACTCACCGTTGAAACCGCCATCAGGTTAATGGTAACTTCGTAACCTTTGTCCATACAATGTTCTGCCAGCCATACCGCTTTGTCAATTTGGTGACAATAGCACGCTACACGCATCATATCAATGAGACTTTCGTTGGCAGGCGGAATATCTTCGGGTGCTATTCTGCCAATATCGGCCATTGCCGAAAGTTTTAATTTGGTATCGTTGTCGCCAACAACACGGCGCAGGTCCTTGTCGTCGCAAAACTTCCACGGGCCAACTTCATCTCTTGAAAAAGCTGATTCGCTGCTCTTGTAGCCAATTTCCATGTAATCAACTCCGGCCTCTACGCAACTTTTGTAAACTCCACGCACAAAATCATCACTAAATTGCCATTTGTTCATCAGTCCGCCATCGCGAACTGTACAATCCATTAC
>DASQBW010000257.1:0-2669 GCA_035635015.1 Draconibacterium sp.
GTTGCTCCGTATGCACATTACCACAGGTTAAACATTCGCTCTCATCCGGATTTATATAATTTGATTCGTGCTTAAAATAAGTAACTGCTTCCATGGGATTTCCAAAGAATACAACCCGGCCGCCTTTGTCCATAACAATTATTCGGTCGAATAGCTTGTAAATATCGCTCGATGGCTGGTGTATATTGGCAATTACCAATTTACCTTTCATACACTGCCGCTTTAAGAGATACATTACTTTCTCGGAATCGGCCGAAGACAATCCCGATGTAGGTTCATCGGCAAACAGAATGGATGGCTCACGCATCAATTCAAGTGCAAGATTGAGGCGTTTTCGCTGGCCTCCACTGAGGATCTTTTTTAAGGGATTACCAACTACCAAATCTCTTGCTTCAACCAGATCAAAGTCTTGAATTGTATTTTCAAGCTTCTGCTCTATTTCTTCTTCCGTTTTATCACCAAAGCAGAAGCGCGCATTATATTTCAGGTTTTCATATACGGTAAGTTCTTCTAAAAGGAGATCGTCCTGCGGAACATATCCAATAATACCTTTTAAGCGCTCTTTGTTATCAGGATCATGAATGTCGTAACCATTGATAAGAATTCGCCCTTTGTGTGGTTTAAGTTTACCATTCAGAACATTTAGCAATGTGGTTTTTCCAACACCGCTTCCTCCAAGTATCCCTACTAAATCTCCCGAGCGTTCCTGAAAACACAGTGGATGCAGCCCATAATTTCTCCTGCTGAACCGATATTCAACATTTTCAGCATTAAAAACGATTTTTGGTTTACCCTGCTCCTGGATAAACCTCGACATGATGCTGCTGTAATAAATAGGAATAATCCGCGAAGTTCTTAAGATACCTCCCGGAGGAAACAGGTACAATCGGTTATGTGCGATGCGGTGTCCGTTGAGGTACATGTTTCGGGGACCAGAGTACTTTAAAAAAAGTGCATTTATGCTGGTTATACGAATAACTTGTAGCTCAACCCTCTGGTGTTCCCTGAAGAGGTGTTTTATTTTCTTGTCTTCGTATTCTGTATTGCCATTTACAACAAAAAGGTTACTCTTCTCTTTAACAGTTTGTAACGATTCGAGGAAAAATCGGGCGAGGTCTTTATATTCAGGTGTTTTTATTTTTAATCCTTTTGCTACTGTGTCAACAACCTGTCGGTCAGTAGCACTAACACCTGAATCTTTATAGATAAAGTTCAGGAGTTGAACAACAATCATAAATCGTGTTCCCAAGTCGAATTGAGTAACAATTCCTTTGCATATTTTCCGGATGTACTTTTTATTGATAAACCTTTCGCCATCACCTTCTACTTTGTACAATATCTCTTTGTTTTCTATATGATAATATTGTACAAAGCCCTGGTATTCTGCATAGTACTTCTCTGTCAGTTCGCGACTGAAGTTTTCTTCGAGGTACGAAATTACTGATTGCCTGGCGTCTTCAGAGGCGCTGTTTTCATTGTAATCGGTTACAATGGCAAAAAGCTTAAGAAGATTCTCAATAATTCCTTCGTACATATCAGGTAAATTGAAAAAACGGGCTTTTCGCCAATATACAAACGAAAAACCCGTTAATTATGAGTTTAAAAATTATTAATCAACGTACTTGTTCCTAATCTGAGTTATAGTTTCTGTCAGTTTATTTACTTGTTCTTCTGTCATCGAAGTAGTTCCTTCTTCCAATGCGTAAATGGCGTTAATTGCCGAAAAGTCGTTATAACTCTCACTTATTAGTTCTGAATCCTTGTATTCTTCCAGAAGCTTGCCCAATTCGCTTAAATGCGTTTTTTGAAACAGGATTACTTCAATCAATTTAGGATTTTGAAATGTATTTTCAGAAACGTGTGTAGTCAGGTATAAACCTTCGTAAACGGTTCCGGCCAGCACCAGGTACGATACTTCTGTTCTGCCTTGCTGATTTAAAAATGAATAGGCTTTCTGAAACATGCCGGATACGATCTCAATCAGCATTTCCTTATCGTCCATATTTTCGGAAATCTTTGCAGCCAGATCTTCAGAAAAAGCTGAGCTCATATCCAACTCTTTTACTAATTGCTCAATCGCTTTGAAATAGTCCTCAATCTCCGATTTTTGGTTATAGGTGGTTACATAGGCAAGATCGGCAGCATAAATCCCCAGGTTAATTGCCCGGCTTTTTTCAGTGAAGTAGTTTCCTGCATTTCCTGCATTATTTGTTATATCAATTATGTAACTGGCTTCAATTTCATTTAACATGTCCGTTACTTCAAATGTTGAAGGAAGCGGATAAATATATTCTTCTACTTCTTTTTCTATTTTATCTTCAGAAATTTTTTGGTTGTTTTTCTGCGCGTTTTTGTTGTTGCAGGATGATAACGAAATTATCATAGAACCTGATATTATAACCGTTAAAATTACCTTTAAAGTTTTTAGTGTCTTCATATTATTAAATTTGTTGTTACTCAATCGCATCCAAATAGCTGAATTGATAAGTATTTTTTTAACTGCCGAATTCTTTCTAAATCCAAAATACATAAAATATTAGGTAACATATGGATTTAAAACCGAAATTAAAATTGTTTATCTGCTATTTAAGATCATATTAAATTAAGGATGTTGAAAATAATAAATTAGTTAATATTCAATTTCCGTAGCCCGCATAAAATTACACTTT
>DASQBW010000258.1:0-1678 GCA_035635015.1 Draconibacterium sp.
CTGATGGAATACTACAATTTAGCATGGTATCCCGTTCTTCTGTTTCCACTGGGGGGTATTTATATGCTCTACATTTGGGTAAAAGAAAAAAAGCAAAATAAGCCCAAAACCATTATCGGAAATACTTTGGGCAACCTGGGATGGGTATTCGGATTGAATCTTATGATTATGGGATTTTTCTTTTCTGATCAGCTTGGAGCAGCTCTTGCCCCGGTATTTTTAATTTTATTTGCCTTGTTTATAATTGCCTGCGGGTTAACCATCAGATTTAAACCGCTTGTTATTGGAGGATTATTGATGAACGTAATTGCACTTGGCTCTTTCCTGTTTCCCACAGATTATCATGGATTTAGTATGATATTGGGAGCCATTGTAGGTTTGATAGTTCCCGGAATATTACTTAATCATGCATCAGGAAAAGAAAATGTTTAAAGATTTAGATCCATTACTACACTCGCAGCTCCGATTGTCTATTGTATCCTTATTAATGTCGGTAGCAGAGACGAACTTTAATTTCATTAAGGAGGAAACGAAGGCAACGTCGGGCAACCTTAGTATCCAGATTAAAAAATTGCAGGAAGCCGGATATATTAAGGTGAAAAAGTCATTTGTAAACAACTATCCAAATACCACATTGTCAATTACTGCGAAGGGTATTGAAGCCTTTGAAAATTATGTGGAGAACCTGAAAAACTACATTCATCCGAAATAGTTTTTGTATCGATCCAGTATGAGTTTCGGAATGTAAAAAAGAAAACCGGCCATCTGTGTTTTATCTTCTGTTTCAGTGTTTATTAAGTTTAGGATCAAAGTGTTAGTGACTAGGTCATTGCTTTGGTCCTAAAACTTTTATCGGTATCAGAAATACTATGGCAAAATCCTGAGGGGCATTATTTCTTCTCAGTTGACAGTTTTTGACTTTTACAATAATGCAATTAAACAGTTTATCAATTCAACAATTCGCAAAATATTAATCGCTCAAATTATAGCGTTCAGCCTTTGATCTTCTTTATCAGCCAGCTCATGTTCTCGGCCAGTTTATGTATGGTGTTTATCCCTTCTTCGTCTTGCAGTACATCGCCCTGGTTTTTACCAAAGGCAAAATTCCAGTAACTGGAGCCGGGAACGATCATCTCGTTGATCAGGAAAAAACGATTTATAGTATCGAATGTGGGCAAGGCGCCACCACGCCGCACCGAAATTACACCTGCACCAACTTTTCGTTTTAACAAGTGACCATTGCCACGTGTAACATAACCTGCTACATCGATTAATGCTTTTATCTCTGTGCTTACATCGGCAAAATATACGGGAGTACCCAAAATAATTCCGTCGGCTTCAATCATTTTCTCGATACAAAGATTTAACAGTTCATTTTTTATATGGCATTTTTGATCTTGTATTTCGCGGCATTTTCCGCAAGCCGTGCAGCCGTGAACCGGTTTGTTACCAATTTGCACCACCTCAGTTTCTATTCCTTCCGATTGAAAAATCTTAAATGTTTCTTCGATTAAAATTGATGTATTTCCGTTGCGTCGCGGACTTCCGTTAAAGGCTACTACTTTCATGAATTAAATTGCTAAACTGTTAAACTGCTAAATTGTTTATTGTCCGAATACGTAGGCGATAATGTTGGCGCCCATTTTCAGTGCTTTTTGGCGCAGGTCTTCCGGATCGT
>DASQBW010000259.1:0-1979 GCA_035635015.1 Draconibacterium sp.
ATTGAGCTGGAGGTTTATGAACATCAACTGGATAGTATTCGGGAAAAATACGGAATTATTAGTTACGGCCAGGTTGATGAAATTACACGTGGTTATATGAATGCCCTGGCCACCGGACGTGGTTCGGCGGGTGACACTAAAAAGATTGAAAAACTTTACGACAACTTCTCGAAAGAAGGATCGCGTGCTTTCAGGCTTGAAAACAAGTACATCAAAACGATTGAAACCATCGATTCTCTGTCGATAGTTTACGACACTTACTTTACTGAATACGAAAAAGAAATTACGTACAGCCACGTGGTGGAATACCCGTTCCCTGCCGATAAAAAGGCTTATCCGGTTCGTTGGCTTATCGTTGTTTTTTCAGCACTTTCGGCAGTATTTTTTGCATTACTTGTTTTTTTAGTACTCGACTACGGAAAAAACGATTAAGGTGCCACAAAAAGCCATTATACGAATAGCACTTTTTTATCTCATTTCCATTGGCTTTATTGCGCTAAATCTATGGTTTGTGGTAGAAAAACATAAACTTTACGCCAATGTACTGCCGTTTGTATTTGCAGTGGTTTTACTGGCCGTTTATTCGTTTGATAAAGTTGTTTACCTCATCGCTTTTTTAGCTCCTTTGTCAATTCCATTGCGTGAGTATTTGCCGGGAATTGGTTTCGATATGTATATTCCCACCGAACCACTGCTTTTTGGTTTGCTTCTGCTTTTTATTCTGAAAGTTATTCAGGAACGTCAATTCGACCGCAAGATACTTCTTCATCCGGTATCGCTGGCTGTTTATCTGAACTTGTTCTGGATTTTTATTACAAGCGTAACCAGCACCATGCCCATGGTTTCGTTTAAGTTTTTACTTATGCGCATTTGGTTTGTGGTTGGTCTTTACCTGCTCACTGCCAAAATTTTTAAAGACGGCAAAAACATGGAAAAATATGTTTGGCTATACGTCATTCCGTTAATGCTGGTCGTTTTGTATTCTACCTATCATCACCTTGGCCATGGATTATGGGATAAACAGGCTGCGCACTTTGTGGTTCGGCCATTTTTCCGCGATCATACGTCGTACGGAGCTGTTACAGCATTTTATTTACCTTTCCTGGTATTGTTCACATTTAACCGGAAGTTTTCAAAAAATATGCGTTGGTTATCAGCCGGAGCACTAATTATCATTTTGATGGGATTGGTATTATCGTACAGTCGTGCAGCCTGGCTAAGCATAATAATTGCTTTTGGCGTGTGGTGCATTATAAAATTAGGTATTCGCTTTAAAACAATATTAATTACACTGATTTCGTTAATCGTTCTGTTCCTGGCTTTTCAATCTCAGATTTTAATGAAACTGGAACAAAACTCCGAAGAATCTTCGGCAAATATAGCAACCCATATTTCATCGATGTCGAACATTACGTCCGATGCATCCAACCTTGAGCGGATTAACCGCTGGAGCTGTGCACTACGAATGTTTGCCGACAAACCCGTTTTTGGGTACGGTCCCGGCACATATATGTTCAATTATGCGCCCTACCAATTAAGCAAAGACCGGACGATTATCAGCACCAACTCGGCCGATGGCGGAAATGCCCACAGCGAGTACCTTGGCCCCATGGCTGAATCGGGTGCGCTGGGTGGTGCCAGTTACCTGTTGCTACTAATTTTGGTAGTTTACACTGCAATTAATACTTACACGCGATTAAGCGATTACCGCCTCAGGTCGATTGTTCTTGCCGCCCTTGCCGGCCTTGTAACCTATTATATCCACGGATTTCTGAATAATTTTCTGGATACCGACAAGATATCGGTGCCGTTTTGGGGATTTACGGCAATGATTGTTGCCATTGATATTCTTTCAAGAAAGCAGGAAAAGGATACTGAACCAAAACAAGCTACAAAATAAATTCTAATTCAGGTAAGCACTCAACTCTGCTATCTTCATTTGGCGGTCCATTGAAAAGACGGTGCTTTCTCGCTCCACT
>DASQBW010000260.1:0-3615 GCA_035635015.1 Draconibacterium sp.
GAACATAGGTTTTATAAAGATGAAGCAAGAAGAGCAAAAGGAGCCTTGAGTTTTTTGTTTCGTTTTTGGGTTAAGCCAAAAATGAAAGCCCGCCCGGCAGGGCAAGTATAATAAAAACAAAAGATTGCTTCAGGCAGCAAACCTGCCCTCGAAATAATAAACATTGTAAATTCCAAAATTGTAAAAAACAAATACCTTTGGCGCAACCCCAAATGCAATTTATGCATCTGATTTTTTATACACATCGTCCCGGAATACATGCGGCCAATAATATTAAAACAAAAAGATAGTTATAAATAAGGCACCGAAACAAAGTATAAACCCAATTATTTAACCTGATTTTATTGACGTCAGGATGACAAAACAGAGCAAGAATGAGAGACTATTTAATTTCCCGAAAAACAGTAACAGTATTAATTTTAATCTTTTTCTTTTTAAACGCGAAAGCACAAAATGCAAACAACGTAAATGTCAATTCCTTACCTCAGGAAGAGATCGAAAAAGCCCGTAAAGCCATAACCGACGCCGGTTTATCGGAAGAAGAGGCCATCCGGCTTGCCCGCCAACGCGGAGCCACCGAACAGCAGATCAGTGATATGCGCAAACGCCTGCAGGAACAGGATACCTCGAAACAAAACATGTATAACCTCTACGAAGAGCCCGAAGTACTTCCCGAAGACCAACAGCAGACCGAAAACTCGCAACGAACAACGGAGTTCGATAAAGAGCTGCAGGCTTTTGGCGCCTACCTCTTTAACAACGAAAACCTTACATTCGAGCCACAGGTAAACATACAAACACCTAAAAACTACGAAATTGGTTTTGGCGACCAGCTGCTTATTCACATCTGGGGGAATTCGGAAAACAACTACCAGTTACGCGTTAACAATAACGGCCAGATTATTATCCCCGACCTGGGACCGGTTTATGTAGCCGGACTATCGTTTGACGAGGCCGAGAAAAAAATTGTAAAAAACCTTACTTCCATATATGCCGATATGGGAGGCAGCAATCCCGGAACATTTGCACAGTTAAACATGGGGCAACTACGCTCTATCCGCGTAAACCTGCTGGGCGAAGTGGTAACTCCGGGTACCTATACCCTGCCCGTAACCGCAACGGTGTTTAACGGCTTATACCTCTCGGGCGGTCCCAACGAAATAGGATCGTTCCGGAATATAAAAGTCATTCGCGATAACAAAGTGGAAAAGCGCATCGATATCTATAAGTTATTGGTAGATGCCGATCCTTCCGACAATATTACCCTAAAAGACGGCGACATAATCTTTGTTCCTCCCGTTGAAAAACACGTGGTGGTAAACGGCGAATTTAAACGCAACGGCATTTTCGAAATAAAAGAAGGTGAAATGCTGAACGACCTGGTACGCTTTGCCGGAGGTTTTAATGCTGCTGCATACACCGGAAACACCCAGATAATTAGGCAAACACAACAGGGACAACAGATCATTGATGTGCCTTACGACCGTTTGAACACCACACCGCTGGTAAAAGGCGACACCATACAAAACAGTCTGATTACCGACCGCTTCGAAAACCGGGTAAGCATAACAGGTGCAGTTTATCATCCCGGAGAATACGAATGGACCGAAGGACTGACTCTGGCACAGCTTATCAACAAAGCCGACCAACTGCTTCCCGAAGCATTTAAAGGCCGCGGACTGATTACCCGCTACAACGCCGACCGCACAACTTCGGCGATTGCTTTTAATGTAGAAGACATCAGTAGCGGAAAACAAAACATTGTATTGCAGCCCGACGACGAAGTGCTTATAAAATCACATTTCGACCTGAAGGAACAACCCTATATTACCGTTAACGGCGAAGTGCTCGAACCCGGTCCGTTTAACTGGTCGAAGAACATGACACTTGGCGATGCCATCTTCCTGGGCGGTGGATTGACAGAAGGGGCCGACAGTACCTTTATCGAAATTGCCCGCCGACTGAGCTACCGCGATGCCACGGTGCTTTCCGATACCATCGGGCATGTGATTATTGCCAATATCTCGCGCGGATTACAATTTGGCGAAAACGATGCTGAAATGCACCTGCAGCCCTGGGATCAGGTGTCAGTGCGTACCGCGCCCAACTTCAGGCAAAACGAATCAGTAATTATCTCGGGCGAAGTAAGCTATGCCGGGGCCTATGCCATTACAAACAAACAAATGCGCATTTCCGACCTCGTGGATATGGCCGGAGGATCTACCCCCAAAGCCTATCTCGAAGGAGCCACACTCGAACGTTTCTCCGAAGAACTGGGTGCTGAACAGGTAGCCATTAACCTGCAGGATATTCTCAACCATCCGCGAAGCGACAGAGACCTTTTGCTAAAAAACGGCGACCGGCTGAATATCCCTGAATTTATGCAAACTGTAAAAATTATCGGTAGTGTACAAAACCCTTTCTCCATTACCTACGAAACGGGGCACAGTGCCAAATACTACGTCGAACGCACAGGAGGATTCCAGCAACAGGCCAATAAAGGCAAAACCTATGTGCAATACCCCAATGGCGAAACAGCCGTTACCAAAGGATTTATCTTTAAACGCTACCCCAAAGTAACACCCGGAAGTGTGGTGGTAGTACCCGAAAAAGTAGAGAAGGAACGCAACCAGGGCGCCTGGCTCGCCATCGCATCCACCATGGCATCACTGGCCGTTGCCGTTGCCACAGTTATAAATGTATCGAATTGAAGAAGCTGCGAGGTGCGAGGTGCAAACTTCAAGCTTCAAGTTGCGAACTTCAAGTTACAAGTTGCGAGTTGCAAGTTACGAAACACGAGTTACGAGAATAGAGTAATAACAATGTCTGGGACGCCGTCCTCCTTGGCGAAGGAGGTGGCCGGCGATAGACGGACGGAGGATTGGAAAAAAGATTGCTTCAGTCGTTCCTCCTTACAGCAATGACAGAAGACATGAACAATACAAAACGCCAGCCCACACCCCTATCCCCCAAGGGGGAAAGCCAACACACAAAATACCAGACGGAAATAATAAGTTTACAATAGAGCAAGTACATACACCAATAGAAAATCATGTTCAGAACCAAGTCCCCCCTGGGGGATTTAGGGGTAAAAACAGCAAAATGACAGACAACACTAAAAATACAAACCAAGTCCCCGAAGACGAAATAGACCTCATAGCTCTCGCTAAAACCCTCTGGGACAACCGGAAATTCATACTAATAACCGTAGCAATATTTATGGTACTAGGAGTAGCCGTAGCCCTCCTCACTCCAAAACAATACACCGCCTCCACCACCCTGGTGCCCCAGGTTTCCGATGGCTCCTCAAAAATGGGCGGACTATCCTCGCTGGCAGCAATGGCAGGTTTTAACCTGAACGATATGACAAGCGGTTCAGGTGAACTCTCCCCAATGGTATACCCGCAAATTATAAACAGTGTACCTTTCCAGCTGGAGTTAATGAACACGACTTTCCAGTTCCCGGGACAAAAGGAAGCACTTACTTTTTACACCTACTTTAACGAAGTAAAAAAGCCCGGAGCACTCGGACTCCTGAAAAAATACACCATTGGCCTCCCCGGAGTAATGATAAAAGCCATAAAAGGCGATCCAATGACTAGTGACCAGTTAACC
>DASQBW010000261.1:0-12770 GCA_035635015.1 Draconibacterium sp.
GGCGGTTTTCTGATGATGGCCGGTGAATTGGCAACGGCAAAACGTCTTAAACTAGACATTGTTTTTGTGGTGATTTACGACCACAGTTTGTCGCTGATAAATATTAAGCAAACGAAGAAGAATTTCGATAGTGGTTACGGAACCGATTTAAATGTGCTCGAAGGTGAGCCAACCAATCATTATTTTGGAGTTCCGGTAGTTCGTGTAGATAATACTGCAGACTATCAGAAAGCATTACAAAAAGCATTTGCAGTTGATGGCCCGCTTGTAATTGAAACGGTTGTGAGTAGCGATGAATATGACAAGCTTGTGCTACAGCCAAATAAATAATTTCATTCGTTTATTATTGTTTATTTTTAAGGTAAATCAGATAACTCGCATTATCATGTTTTTGTCCATTGGAAATACTTTTTTATTATGCTTGTTTCTGCTTATCTTTATTGATCAAAATAGTAATCAATCGGATTTTCAGCTTCTAAACAAATCATATGAAGACCAACAAACAACTCCAATTAGCTTTTGATTTTGTGCAATACACCGGGCAAAATATCTTTCTCACCGGGAAAGCCGGAACAGGTAAAACCACTTTTCTGAAAAGTTTAAAAGAACGTTCGCCTAAACGAATGATTGTAGTGACACCAACAGGTGTGGCAGCTATTAATGCGGCGGGAGTTACCATTCATTCTTTTTTCCAGTTGTCGTTTGCCCCTCAGGTGGGGAACGAGAGTAAACACAGCAGCGAACAGCGTTTTACCAAAGAAAAGATAAATATTATGCGAAGCCTCGACCTGTTGGTGATCGATGAGGTGAGTATGGTAAGAGCCGATATTTTAGATGCTATCGACCGTACACTACGTCGTTTTAAAAACAGGCGAAAGCCTTTTGGTGGTGCGCAGGTTTTAATGATAGGAGACTTGCAACAGCTGGCGCCGGTAGTAAAAAACGAAGAGTGGAGTTTATTGCGAAGAGAATACAACACACCCTATTTTTTTAGTAGCAAGGCATTACGCGAGTTTCCGCATGTAAGCATCGAACTCACCGAGGTATTTCGTCAGCAGGATGAAACATTTATTTCTTTGCTGAATAAAGTACGCGAGAATAAATTGGATGAGGAAGCACGGCAGCTGTTAAACACGCGGCATATTCCTGATTTTGTTCCGGGTGACGAGGACGGTTACATAACACTTTGCACGCACAATGTAAGTGCTCAGCGCATTAACGACTCAAAACTGGTGGCATTAACCGGAAAAAAGGAAGTATTTACTGCTTCGGTTGAGGGCAAGTTCCCCGAATATTCATACCCAACTGATTTTAAGCTTGAACTAAAAGTTGGAGCACAAGTGATGTTTGTCAAGAATGATTCTAATCCGGAAAAACGCTTTTACAACGGAAAGATCGGGCAGGTGCAGTCGATTGAGAAGGACCGTGTTATTGTACTGAGTCCGGGTGAAAATGAGGAGATTGAAGTGGAAGCGCAAAACTGGGAAAACTACAAATATTCTATCGATAAGGAATCGGGAGAGATTCGTGAAGAAATGGAAGGAATATTTACCCAGGTTCCCTTAAAGCTGGCATGGGCAATAACCATACATAAAAGCCAGGGATTAACGTTCGAAAAAGCAATTATTGATGCCGAAGCTTCTTTTGCACACGGACAGGTTTATGTGGCGCTTAGCCGTTGTAAATCGCTCGAAGGAATGGTGCTTTCATCCCCAATTGCCGGGCGTAGTATTATCAACGATCAAAAAGTAAGTGGTTTTATTCGCGAAGTGGAAGAAAACCAACCCGGCGAAAAGGAATTAAATGCTGCAAAACTTGCCTTTCAGAAAGAGCAACTGGTGGAAATTTTTCGCTTTTACCGCTCGGATAATTTATTGAGAAATATTGCAAAGTTGGTAAGTGAAAACAAAGGGAGTTTCCCTGAAGTTACCATCACGCAAATTGATAAAATGCGAAACGGACATGATAACGAGATAGTTGCTGTGGCTGCTAAATTTCATAACCAGATTACTGATTTGTTGCGCCAACAGCCCGATGTGTATAAAAATGAAACATTGCAGGAGCGCATAAAAAAAGCAGCTGCCTATTTTGGAGAAAAGGTACAGCATGTTTTGGCCGACGGCATTAAAAAGGCTGATTTGGATATTGACAACAAGGAGATTAAACGTCAGCTGAAACGTTATGTAAACGACCTGAAAGAGGATGTACAACTAAAATTGACTGCTTTTGAATCTTGCCTCGAAGGATTTGATGTAAAACGGCTGATGGATTCGCGCGCCAAAACGCTGGTAAAACAAAGCAAGTCCTCAGGGAAACAAAAGGCAAAAGAAATTACCGATTTCGACAATATTCCAAATCCCGAATTGTTTGAGCAATTGCGTAACTACCGTATGGAAAAAGCCGGCGAGCTGGAGATTCCACCTTTTATGATCTTTTCGCAAAAGGTCCTGTACGCACTGGTAACTTATCTTCCTACCGACACTGCATCTTTAAAACTTATTAATGGTTTGGGGCCTCGAAAAATAACGCAGTTCGGATCTGATATTGCAGCTATTATTCAGCATTATTGCAACGAAAATAATATTGAAAAAGGGGAGATTCCACTACAGAAACCTAAAACGGAAAAGAAGGAAAAAGTGGATACAAAGTTGCTAAGTTTCGAGCTGTATAAGTCTGGGAAATCAATTGAGGAAATCGCAAAAGAGCGGGCGCTATCTGTAAACACTATTGAAAGTCATTTAGCACACTTCATTAAATTGGGCGAATTGGAGGCAACACGTTTGGTGGATGAAGGAAAGCTGAAAAAGATATCGGAATACTTTGAAAAAGCCGATGACAAATCCTTTGGAGTGGCTAAATCGCATTTTGGTAACGAGGTTAGTTATGGCGAGTTGCGGATTGGATTGAGTTATTGGGAAAGCAAAACACAGGGCAGAGAGTAATATTAAATCTACCTGTCAGTTCTGTTCAAATAGAGTAAAAAAAGAGTCACTAATAGTATTAGTAACTCTCTTTTTTAAGTGGCTTTATCTTAAGGAATTCGTTTCTAATTATTTTTTGATGATCTTTTTAATTGTTGGGACATTAAAGTTTACAACTTTCACCATGTATATACCCGAAGGGTAGTTTGATAAATCAACCTCGATAAAAGATGATGTCAGTTGTTGTTCAATTAGCTTTTTACCATTTAGGTCGTAAATTGAGTATGAATCCTCAAAGCCAACTTCATCGAGGTTTATTTTAATGAAGTTGATTGCCGGATTAGGGTATACTGAAATGTTTCTTTTTAAGGAGGAATCAGATGCCGGATTAGCTGCAGATGCTATAGGAGGCGTAAAAGCTATGATATAATCCTCCACTTCACCATCAAAGCCATCTTCACAAGGAGATGGAGCACTTCCAATTTTCATGGCAACCCGCATATGTGTAGTTCCGCTTGCATACGACGGAATAAAGACGACATCACTAACAGTTCCTTTTTTATTATTTAACTGGAATATCGTTTCGTCCGCATCATCAAAATCACCATCCTGGTTAAAATCGATCCACACTCTCCAGAAATTACGGGTAGAACTGGTAAGTGGCGATAACTCAACAAAGTAATTTTTACCTGGTACAACATCGCTAATTGTGATTGCAGAAAGCGAATAACCATCTCCTCCGGACTGTACTTCAGTACCATCAAGAATAAAATTGGTAATGTAGTTTTGAGTACTGCTGATATTCGCAGGAGTGCAGTAACTTACTGAAGAATTGTCATTTTGGTCAGAAACAGTAATCGTCATACTTTTCTGAGATGATCCTAAATCGTTTGATGCAGTTAGAGTTACGACATAATCGCCGGGACTATTATAAGAAACAACCGGATTTTCGGAAGACGAAGAACTTGCGCTGGTATAATTACTGTCAAAATTCCAAAATGTACTTGTAGGATTGTATAAGGAAGTATTGGTAAACTGAACAGGTTCTCCTACTGTAACATTTGTGCTGCTTACTGTGAAATCCGCCACAGGAGCAGGTTCGAATATTCTTACTGTGTAATCTTCGATTTCACCTGTCAGGTCGTTGCAGGCAGAAGGAGCAGTTGGGCCCATAGCCACCCGCATTCTTGTGGTAATATTCAATCGAGCAGGAATGTTAAGACTCGCTGTAATTTCTGATTTTGATTTTGATGAACTCAAGATCTTCTCCGAGTCTGAGAAAATCATATCCTGATCATAGTCAATCCAAACCGCCCAATACTCGAATTTACTTCTTGAGCTAAAACCGGGAGAAAGTGTTATTGTTTGGTCGGTACCACTTTCCAAATCGAAACCAAATACTGTAAAGTCGTTGTAACCATTTGCCCCTGATGTTTTGGATTGTCCGTTAATTTTAACGCCTGCAATCCATTCAATATTTACAGTTACAGCGGGAACACAATAAGAAGGAACATACTCCTCAACCTGAATATATCCGACAGCTGTTTTTGTGTCTGATCCTGCAGCATTCGACGTAGCGAGTGTTACATTATACGTACCGGCTGTAGGATAAGTAACCGAAGGATTTTGTTGAGTTGAAGTACCGGGAGTTCCACCTTCGAAGGTCCAGCTCCACGAGCTTGGTTCATTTTCTGACAGATCAGAGAAACTTACGGATTCGCCTTCTGTAATTATTGTTGTATTTGTTGTGAAATCAGCTACCGGAAGAATAACAGTAACCGGCTCGGTTACCCCAATGTAGTTGTCAACAATTTTTGTATCATATCCGTCAGCGTTTGTAGCTGTCAGAGTTACCTTATAGGTGCCGGCTGCATAATAGGTAGCTACCGGATTTTGTGCTGTTGATGTTGCCGGTGAGCCACCTTCAAAAATCCAGCTCCACGTAGTTGCATCGGATGAGAGATCAGAAAAAGTAACAGATTCACTTGTGTTGATTGTCGTTTTGTTTGCAGAAAAGTCAGCAACAGGTATAACTACAGGCTCGGTCACCTCGATATAGTTATAAACTGTTTTTGTATCCGAACCACTGGCGTTTGTTGCTGTTAGCGTCACTTTAAAGGTTCCTGCTGTGTTGTAGGTTATTGTTGGGTTTTGTAGAGTTGACGTTGCCGGATTTCCACCTTCAAACGACCAGCTCCATGAAGTTGGGGTGTTGGTTGACAGATCAGTGAAAGTAACCGACTGGTCGGTGTTTACGGATGTTTTGCTGGCTGAGAAGTTGGCAACAGGAGTTGCTGTTTCTCCTAATGGCATACAATATCCGTATTCATCCAAAGGTCCTTTTGTTGGGTCAGAGTCATCGCCATCCGCCAGATCCGGTCCGGGACAATTTGCTGGTTTTTCGCCAATTCCCCACCAGTAATAGCCATCACCGTCTCGGTCTTCATAAACTACTTCATAATTATTTACATTACTTGTAATTGGAGTCATTATTCCGTGTGTCCATTCAAAATTGGTCATTGAGGTTTCAACATAAACATATCCCCAATCACCAAAGTATTTACCCCACTGGTTTTTAAAAAGCCATACTGTTTTTCCAATTAGAGGATCTCCAGCCGAAACCGTAATAAAGTTTTGTGAATTCGATGGATCTGCATAATAAAGATAGTCGCCCTCTTTTATTACTTTGTAGCCCACAAGCACCATTGTGTGTCTCCAGGAGTATAAACCTCCGTTCATTGGACCCATTTCTATTAGCATCTTCTTCAATACATCTTCCTCTTTTGGATAATTTGAGGAACCCAGGTAAATATCTCCAGCTATCTGAAATTGTTCTGAAGGACTTTGGCTCTTATTCGTACACGGTTGATCTGATGCTGTATATGGGAATGCTCCCTCGTCTACAATACCTGTACTGGCAATATAATCTAAGGCATAACCAGCTAAACCTCCGGAACAGTCTCCTGCTCCACTACAAGATAATATATCCTGTTCTGATAAATCAATGTTGAGCTGTTGATTGAAGAAAACATTAATCATTGCTTCTGTTGCACCTGTAGAAGAAAAGGCCCAGCAAGAGCCACACGATAACTGATCTTTAATATCTGCTGTGATCCAGTTTTTTCCATGCCGGTCGCGCCAATCCCATTCATCCACAAAAGGACTGGTTGATATTGTAGTAGCCGACTTTAAAGTGCCTTCTGTACTGGTAGACGCTGTGCTTCCTGCTGAAATTACACCACCCGCATAATACTCAAAACCTGCGGGGAAAGTACCTTCCCCATATAATTTTTTACGTTGGCCATAACTTAGTTCCGAAACGCTCGTTGCGCCGGCAATCCAATGTTTGCCTTGCTTTTTAAGGTTGTTGTTGATCTTCTTGATCTTTACCTCGTTCTGGTCTTTTTTCTTTTGTTTTTTTACCTGATCAACGTCAAGCCCTGAGTCAATTCCGGTTGAGTAATTAAGACTTTTTAGTTTCAGCTCGGCATTTTCAATTTCAAGTTGAATAGAGTAAGGTGTAACGCCGTCCAGAATACTGGTTTCTTCACACATTTCCTTAATTGAAAATGCGGATTGCCCTTCCAGCAGCAGATCATAACTTTCATAAATCAAATATTCATTAAAGTTATCATCAAGCAATAACAGCCGAACTAACGAATTTTCACTGTTCAGTTTAATATCTGCGCTGGCATCCAGCCCGTACATTGGCTTCCCGATCTGTCCGAATGGAAAGATTTCTACTGTTTCAGTAAAGGTTTCATTGATAAGAATGGATTGAGCGTTTTCTCCAACCATTTTGAATTTGTTGTCTGGATTTTGTCCAAACGCAGCCCCGCTGAATACAAATAGAATCAGCAGTGCTAAAAGCTCTGATTTTTTCATAGCACACCTTTGAAAGTGATTAAATGGTTCTGCCTTTTTTTGATCTGTTTGTAATAAACAAACAGTGGGTTTGTAAAAACTTCAAATGCCCTTAATCAAATTTTCATCAACTTAATTAAAATTAATACCCAAAAATTTAAAATCTCTACGTTCTCAAAAGATGCATGGATAAGATAAAAGTCGTCCATCGACATTTAATGATCACTGTATCTATAGGTTTGCGTCTGCTAATGTATATGCTTGGTTTTTCTCCACCAAGCTATTTTGTTAACAGGAAAGGTTTTTGAGGAAAAGAGTCCTGTTTAAAACTGAATGGATGAGTAATAAACACAGGTCTTTCAAAACAAAATAAAAAAAAGTATAAAAAGCGAAAAAAAATCCATAATCGACTGATAAACAGAAAGTAAGTAAACAGATGCAAACTTATGTAAATGCTTTTTTACACCAGATACCTCGATTGAAATACTTTTTTTCAACCTTGATTTTTGATAAATAACACACAATAATTCCGTCAGGAATTATAATCCGGAGAGCTTAAAATTAATCCCTCTTTCAGATACCCTGCTATTAAAAACACAATTATTACTTTGTTTAATTTAAAAGTGAAGTAAGAGGTTTGTTCTTAGGCTTAATTGGGGTTGGAGGTGAAGTTATATAATCTGTCAGGTGTATTCCGGGAATTGCGATTTTACTTATGTTTAGTATTGTGCCTTATTGTTGATATTGATGGACCTAATTTATTTCAGTTGTTTTGCCCCAATTCTTAAAAATGCGATTTTAATCAAGGTAGTTTTTACGGTTTTGTACAACTTTTTTAAGTAATTTCCTATAGAAGAATACGGGATTTTACGGATTGACTTAAGCTCCATATTGTCGTAACTTGTATCTCCACTGCAACCAAAGGATCCCTATCCAAGGACCAACTCTCAGGTATCGCTTTTATGAAAATTAGGATTGATGTGCTAATAAAGTAATTCGGGAAGGTACTTTATCAGAGATACGAAAATACAACACGAAAATATTGTTTGTTTGAAATGGTAAATTTTAAACAGGGGTATTTTATTCACTAAAAAGTAGTAAAGCCATGTGCAAGGTAGCCATTTTAGATAGTTTTACCCTGTTTTCTTCAGCCATTGAGTCGATATTAAAAGATACACACAAATGCGATATAATAATACAGGCCAAAGATTGCGATGATCTTCTTAAACAATTGAAAGGAGTTGCGCTCGACGTTATAATTATCGATGTAATACACGGAGATAATTCGGGTATGAGGAATATTAAAAAAGTAAGAAGGAACTACCGGAAGGTACCTGTTCTATTGATTTTAAATGAGAACTATTCCGATTATATAGAAGAATACATAAGGTTGGGTGTAAAAGGTTTTGTATTCAGCGATGCAAACAGGAATGACCTGGTTGAAGCCATTAAAAGGTTAAAGAATGGTGGTGAGTTCTTCAGAACAAAAGTGTGGGATATGTTTAAAACAGCTATTCAAAAGCGGAAATACAAGAGGAAAGAGGACCATGTACTTACCGATAGAGAAGTAGCAGTTTTGAAATTATTCACAAACGGATTAACATACAAAGAAATAGGAATGAAATTAAATATAAGTCCGCGCACTGTTGAAACGCATAAACGAAATATTTTATCGAAATTAAAAATTAATACGACAGCCGATATGGTACGTTATGCATTCCATCATCATATTTTTACATAACTGTTTTCAAAATAGAGCACGAATTGTTTAACTGTTAGCATGCGTAATTACGTATAAAAACCGATTGACTTCCTGACGAAACAGCCGTAACTTATTTAATGGAGATTGAACTTAAAGAAACAAGGCATTAACCCTGTACCCCGGGATTAATTCTTATTAACCAATTTTATGAATAGTGACGCGTAATTTTTTGAAGTGATTTGATAATAAGTTAAGCACATTTAAACTTTTAATTATCGGATTATGGAGAACAATTACACGAACTTGAAAAGATGGTGCTGCTATCTTTTCTTATGTTTTTGTGCATTGCTGATTAGTTTTAGCGGCAGTGCACAAAAAATTGAGAAACTGTCCCAGGCACAAAATGGGAAACTTACAAGTATTACGGACCCAATTCATTGGGTTACGGGTAATGTAAACGGGCAAAAAGCCCACTACACGGAAAATATGACGCTCCCTTACCAATTGGAGATTATTAATTTGGAAGTAGACTCAGTTTATGAAGTAACCATTGGGTGGGATACCAAAAAGAACGGGCTTCATGCGCTCGACTTTCTAACTTCCTACGACAGGGAATATGCTCACCTATTGCTGCATCCTGCGCCTGTTGAGGATATTGATCCTTTGGAAGGGACCGGACTGGAAGGAATACCTGGTGTTGTAGAGAACCGCTATCCTATACCGGCACCTTCTGATTCGGGCTGGTCAGCTATGAATACAGATGGGTATTCAGGAGGCGATTTACAGGATTTCGTGGCTTTTCAGAAGGTAACTCACCCTGAGTGGTTCGAATTTTCTATTTTTCAAGGAAGCTTAGTTGGACAACTGGATTATAACCATGATCCATTTGTTGTAGATGGAACTACATCAGATTATTTAAGGATTAGATTTGTTGCTGATAGTACTGTTGTTGTTTTTGCCTGGGGGGCAAATATTGCTGCGCAAACTACCTGGGGCGCACTATGGTCAGCATCCGATATTAACGGAAGTCCTTACCACACTTTTGTTTGGAATTGTGAAAGTCTGGACGGATGCGGTAACAAAGAAATCCAATTATCAGCGGATGCGGTAATAATACCACCACCGGTTTGTCCCGATGCACTGGATTCAGCGTTTGCGCAGCCGCTTTGTTTAAAATCGTTCGATGTAAACGATCCGGATACAGCGTGTACAACAGAACCACAGTTAGTTGGATCTACCCAGTATTTTGGTGTTCCTCCGGCTTCGGGTGGTACTATGTATAACTGGACATTTTCGAGTAATACAGCAGGTGCAAGTTTTACTACTTCAACCGACACATCGGTAGTGGCTGTAACTACATCTCAGTTTGGTTGTTACACCGTTCAGGTAGAAATTTCAAATGGTTCGGATGAAACGGCCATTTGCGATGCAACAATTTGTGTTAGCTATTCCGGAGCTACCTGTGTGGCTTCGGCAGATTCTACAACTTGTTATGATGGTAACGATGGAAACGCGTATGTTGATACTATCCTTGGCGGATCACCCAACGGACCGTACTCTTATTTCTGGGATGCAAATCCAAGCCCGGCATGTGAATATAGTCCAAATACAGCCTCTGTTCCTGCAGATCAGGATACCTTAAGGAATCCGCAAGGACTAACTGCTGGTTGTTATCGTGTTCAGGTAACCGATCACGGCAACGGTGATGCAACTACAACGTGTTTTGTCACTGTTCACGAACCTGCTGACAATCCTGTAATGGTGTTATGTTCGGATCTGACAACTGCTAATTGTTTGGATCAGTCAACCATCGATACCGATTTTGGAAATTGGCTGGATACTGTATTTACAGTTACCGGAGGAACAGAACCAATGGACACCGTTTACAAGGTGGATGATGTTGAAGTAGACCTTTCATCTTTAAATGCCCCGGATAAATGTGGTGACAGTATAACCATTAAGATGGTAGTTACAGAATACTGTGGATCAGCTGACAGTTGTGAGGCTACATTCACTGTTCCTGATGCAGTTGATGTAGCTGTAGACGGTCCCGGAAATCAGACTTACAGCAGTTGTGATTTCTTAACTCAGGCCGCACTTGATGCAGCATTTACCGCATGGAAAGACAGTTTTGTAGTTGTTGTAAATGACTGCGGAGCGGACACGATGGATTTGAGTGGTTATGGACCACCGGAACTGTGTAGCGACAGTACAGTAACGATTAACTTTGTACTGAAAGATAGTTGTACCACAGACAATCATCAGGCTTCGTTTACAATTAATGCAGCATCTATAGTAGATGTAGATGGTCCCGGAAATCAGACTTACAGCAGTTGTGATTTCTTAACTCAGGCCGCACTTGATGCAGCATTTACCGCATGGAAAGACAGTTTTATAGTTGTTGTTAATGACTGCGGCGCCGACACCATGGATCTGAGTGGCTATGGACCACCGTTACTATGCAGCGACAGTACAGTAACGATTGACTTTGTACTGGAAGATAGTTGTACAATAGACAATCATTTAGCTTCGTTTACCATGAATGCGGCAAATGCCGTGGATGTAGATGGACCTGATTCGGTATATTACAGCACCTGTGATTTTGTTGACCAAAATGCATTGAACGACAGCTTTGATGTTTGGTTGGCACAGTTTGATGTGCTGAGCAACGAATGCGGAGCTGACACAGCTATCACAAAAGGTTGGTCTTATCCTGATCTGTGTTCAGGTGATACAGTAGCAATTACTATAACGGTAGAAGATTCCTGCTCTAGCGATACGTATACCGCAGAATTTGGAGTAACAGCCCGCGACTCAATAACCGTATCCTGCAACGATACCACATTAACTTGTGACGATGATCTTGCAGCAGCTTACGCAGCCTGGGTAGACGGATTTACCTATCAAGGTGGATGTGTTGGAATGGTTTATAACAATAGTAATGATATACCTACTTTTGAAGAGTCGGGATTAGAGTACGGAGTTGGAAAAACCATCACCTTTAAATACTGGGCTTCGGATGATTGTACCAGTGATACGGTTACCTGTAGTTTTACAGCACCCGATTGCTTCTTCGATCATATTTACCCAACCGGAACAGAATGTTGTAACTGGGAGACTCAGGATCCGCAATATCTGGCGCTGTTAGATGTAATTTATGTAGATACATTGGCAGATGGAAATCAAACCATTAAAAATGGTAATCCTGGCGCATTGTTCTATTATACCGATATATCCTTAACTGCTGATGATGACACGATAATTGTAACCAATGAAAGCGATTGTGGTCTGAAATTGGATATCCTAAGTACAGATATAAAACTGTATTACGAAGGATGCAGAAAAGTTAACAAAGGAATTACGGTTGAAGTATTGAATGGTGATACCGCCGTTATTTATCTGGATGGCCTTGTTAAGAATGGTTCACAAAACTTTGTACTAAGCGTTAAGTATAATGCTTCAAGTCTTGCCGGTCAGCAGTATGTTGAAGGTTGTAAGTTTACCTTTAAAACAATGGTTGACGGACAAACTGTTCCGTTTAGCATGGGACAACTTGGTGTTGTAGTTGGAAATTACGACATGAATAATTACGCATTTGATCAATGTGATAGGTCGAAATCAGCTACAATTAATGTTTATGAATCTGCTTCACTGGAAGAAAGCGAACTGAAAGTTTACCCAAATCCGTTTAGTGATAAAGTGACTTTCGAATTCGTTTCAGGTGTTGATGCTCATGGAGTACTTGAGATTTACAATATTACCGGTCAGCGGGTAGCAAGAATACTTGATCGTCCGGTTGAGGCTGGAGTTATGAATCGGATAGAATATGTGCCGGACCACGATGTTACCGGAATTTATCTCTATCGTTTAGATCTGGATGGAAAACTCCAGATAGGTAGAATTATCTATCAAGAATAATTTTGACCCTTATTTTTGATCATGTATAATGCCAAGGTCTATCAGGCTTTGGGCTGAGGATCCGTCCTTAGTGGAATTCGTTAAAGAGGCTGACTTAACAGGTCAGTCTCTTTCTTTTATGTGTTGTATTGGTGACGTTAACGACTGTAATGTAATGAATTGTTGGTTTTAGAGACATATTTTGATATAACCAAACTAATCACGAACTTCGCGATGCGCTGGTTATTTATAAAATCTACCATGAAACGATTGTGCTGTTTTCTGATCTTTAACTTTGCGCTGCTGTCATTTACTTTTCCCCGCGAACTTACTTTTTCTAATTATTCAATCAACGAAGGGCTGTCGCAAAGTGTTGTGAATTGTCT
>DASQBW010000262.1:0-3029 GCA_035635015.1 Draconibacterium sp.
GGAGTGATAAACGGGAGCATCAAAATCTGGCATTTCCGGCTCGGGGTGAACGGCATGTTTTAGCCGCTTCATTATTTCTTCTCGAGCCGTTGCCATTTATTCTTTTGTAGGTTTATCTGTGGTGTTGTCGACTTTATTTTCTGAATCGGCAGTTGGCTCAATTTTAACTTCGGCTTTGGAATCTTTTTTGTCGTTACCGTTTTCCGAAATTACATGTTTTTTATCCCATGGGCGTTTGCCAAAAATCGCTTCAAGATCTTCACTAAATATTACTTCGCGCTCTAGCAGTAAGTTGGCCAACTTGCTGTGTCCTTCTTTATTGTTTTTCAGTACTTTTTTAGCACGTACATACTGGCTGTCGATTAGGATTTTTACTTCCTCATCAATCAGTTCAGCTGTTTTTTCGCTGTATGGTTTTGTAAACGAATAATCCGACTGGCCGGTTGAGTCGTAATAACTTACATTGCCCACTTTTTCGCTCATCCCAAAAATACTAACCATGGCATAAGCCTGTTTGGTCACTTTTTCAAGGTCGTTTTGCGCACCCGACGAAATTTTTCCAAAAGTTATTTCTTCCGCCGCACGTCCACCAAGTGCAGATGCCATTTCATCCAACAACTGTTCTTTTGTGGTAATCGAACGTTCTTCAGGCAAATACCAGGCTGCACCTAAGGCTTTTCCTCGTGGAACGATTGTTACTTTTACCAGCGGATGTGCATATTCCAGCAACCAGCTTATTGTTGCATGACCTGCCTCGTGATAGGCAATAGTTTTCTTCTCCTCTTGCGAAATGATCTTGTTTTTCTTTTCCAGACCACCGATAATCCGGTCAACTGCATCGAGGAAATCCTGTTTTGTTACCGAATCTCTGTTTCTGCGGGCGGCAATTAGGGCCGCTTCGTTACAAACATTGGCAATATCGGCACCTGAGAATCCAGGTGTTTGTTTGGCCAGAAAATCAACTTTTACTTCTTCGCTTAATTTTAACGGACGAAGGTGAACGTTGAATATTTCACCACGTTCATTCAAGTCTGGCAATTCAACATGTATTTGTCGGTCGAAACGTCCGGCGCGCATCAATGCACGGTCGAGTATGTCGGCACGGTTGGTAGCTGCCAAAATAATTACCCCGCTATTGGTGTCGAATCCATCCATCTCGGTAAGCAGCTGGTTCAATGTGTTCTCGCGCTCGTCGTTCGAACCCATATTCGGGTTTTTACCACGAGCTCGTCCAATAGCGTCAATCTCGTCGATAAACACAATACACGGTGCTTTTTCTTTGGCTTGTTTAAACAGATCGCGAACGCGAGATGCTCCAACTCCCACAAACATCTCCACAAAATCGGAACCCGACATGCTAAAGAAAGGAACGTTTGCTTCGCCGGCAACTGCTTTGGCAAGCAAGGTTTTACCCGTTCCAGGAGGGCCAACCAAAAGGGCTCCTTTTGGGATTTTACCACCCAGTTTGGTATATTTTGCCGGACTTTTCAGGAATTCAACAATCTCCTCTACTTCCTGTTTGGCTTCTGCCAACCCGGCAACATCTTTAAAGTTTGTCGATACTCTTTGGTCTTTATCAAAAACCTTGGCCTGCGATTTCCCGACATTGAAAATGCCACCTGCGCCACCTCCTCCGGCACCTCCACGGCTCATCCGTCGGAAGATCCACCACCAAAGCAATATGATCAGGATGAAAGGCCCTATAGACCAAATTATGTCTCGTCCCCAATTCTGTTCATCTTTATATTCAGGGAATACTTTATCCTCTGAATTTTCCTGAGCAACTGTAAGGTCTTCAGCAAATTTCTCTATTGGACCGGTGTTCAGTTTAAAATGAGGTCCAATGTCAGAAGGTTTGGAGAGGTTCCCGTTAAACTGCGATTCGTAATTTTTTATCCGGTCTTCTTTCAGATAAATCCTGGCAACTTTTTCATTGATTACAACAATACGTTTTACATCGCCATTTTGCAACATTTGTTTTACCTCAGGCCACGATGTGTCAACCGGGCCGCGGCTGTTACTGATGTAATATTGTACAATAAGGAACACAACAGCAATGATCCCGTAAATCCAATAGGCATTGAATTTTGGCGGTTTGCCATCGTTCTTTTTGGGATTTAACTTCCCAAATGGGTTGTTCAGATTATTCTGATCTTTTTTGTTATTTTTTTTGTCTGTCATGGTCTTTATTCTTCGTCTTCTATTTTATTAATTTTGGCATCAGCCCAAAGTCCTTCAAGATTATAAAACTGGCGTGCTTCTTCCTGAAATACATGCACCATCACATCGCCGTAATCCAGTAATATCCAAATTGCATTTCGGTAACCGTCGCGGTGCCAAACATCTTCGCCGGCAATTTCTTTTACGGTTTCTTCTATTGTGTGCGCAATTGAATCAACATGCGTTGAGGAGGTTCCGTGGCATATGATAAAATGACCACATTCAGTATGATGTATGCTTTCCAAATCAACGTGTATAATGTTCTTCCCTTTTATTCGATGTATACCTTCAAGAATGGTTTCTATTAAAATCCTGGAATCTTTTGTTTTGCTCATATAAAATTGTTGTACCCCACAAAGATAATCTTTTTGTCAATTAACCATTTTTTAAGAGAATGGTTTACTTTTGAAATTATATGTTTTTAACTGACAAGAATATCATTTTACTAAGTGAGGTTGACAGTACCAACAACTATGCCAAGCAACTGGTTGCTGAGAAGGCACATTCAGGTACTGTCGTTTTGGCACAATATCAGAAAAATGGCCGCGGGCAGGTGGGTAATTTTTGGGAAAGCGAAGCAGGTAAGAATTTACTTTTCAGCTTAATCCTGTATCCGGCATTTTTAGATGCAGGAAAGCAATTTTATATTTCGAAAGTTGTGAGTTTGGCGTTGGTAGAGGTACTAAACGAATGTATAATCGATGTAAAGATTAAGTGGCCCAACGACATTTATGTTGGAGATAAAAAAATAGCAGGTATTTTAATTGAAAATACCATGAAAGGAAATAAGCTCGAATCGTCAGTTATTG
>DASQBW010000263.1:0-2427 GCA_035635015.1 Draconibacterium sp.
AAATGTACACTCAGCAATTATTTTAATCCTGTTCAAGATGCCTTAAGCCGTTAAAAAACAACTTCTAATTAAAAAGTTCAATAATTTCTTCCTGGGTAATTTGCTCAAACGGATTATTCGAATTGATAAACTTATCAGCCAGCGACTTTTTGCGATTTTTTAGCTTTTGTATTTTTTCTTCGATTGAGTTTTCGGTAATAAAACGGTAAACAAAAACATGTTTGTCTTGCCCATTACGGTGCGCACGGTTAATCGCCTGGTTTTCGGCAGCCGGATTCCACCACGGATCGATAATAAAAACATAATCCGCTTCGGTAAGGTTGAGCCCCACTCCACCTGCTTTTAAAGAAATAAGAAATATACGGTTGTTCTCATCCTCCTGAAACCGGCTGATCACTTTTTCACGTTGAGTAGTTTTCCCGGTTAGTTTACTGTACTTCCATTTTTCATCAGCAATCCTTTTTTCTAACAGTTCGAGATGTGTTACAAATGAAGAGAAAATCAGCACCTTATGCTTTTCGGCCACCAGGTTGCACAACATCCTGAATATTTCATCAAATTTACCCGAGCGTTCTTTTGCATCCTGCTCAATAAGCGAAGGATGGTTAGCCAACTGACGAAGCTTTGTCAATCCTTGCAAAACAATAAACTGCGATCTTTTCAATCCTTCCTTTTCAATGGTAGACAGAATGGTATTACGAATCACTGATTTCTCCTGCTCGTAAAGCTTTTGCTGCCCTCCGGCCATTGGGCAAATCCTTATTTCTTCCATCAAAGGAGGCAGGTCTTTTGCCACTTCAACCTTTTTTCTGCGCAAAACAAAAGGCCTAATCATTAATTGTAATTTATCCATCTGCTCTTCGCTGGCATGTTTTTCAATGGGCGTAATAAAAGTGCGCCTGAAAAAAGCCAGGTTTCCCAGCATCCCCGGATTTAAAAAGTTCATTTGCGACCACAGATCGGAGAGAGAATTTTCGATGGGAGTACCCGTAATTACCAGTTTGTAACGGGCCTTTAAATCCATTACCGCCTTGTAGGTTTTCGAGTTGGAATTTTTTATCGACTGGCTTTCATCTAAAATCAAATAGAAAAACTCGCATGCCTTTAGCATGTCTATATCATTACGAACAGTTCCATAAGTGGTAATTATTATATCGTAGAATGAAGCAACTTTTCCCAATTCTTCCACCTTTTTACGCTGCGTTCCTACATGTTGGTATACTTTTAACGCCGGTGTAAATTTTTTAATTTCGTTAGTCCAATTGTGCACCAACGAAGTAGGGACAACAATTAAACTGGCTGGCTGAACAACTTCCTCTGATTTTTCTTCGTCAGCAAAAAGGTCGCGCTGGCCACTTGCATCAACAGGATCATGAATTTTAATTCCCTGCCTCATACGTTTCAATTTTAACAAGAGTGTAAGTGTTTGCAGGGTTTTCCCCAATCCCATATCATCGGCCAGACAACCTCCCAGCCCATTTTTGTATAATCCATACATCCAGTTAAAACCTTCTTCCTGATAATTCCGCAGGGTGGCTTTTAAATTGGCCGGTAACACCGGGGTCGCCATTTCAGCATTAATCAGCTTCTCATATTTTTGTTTAACATCTTTGTCTACCTGCTGAATAGAATTTTGTAACAGTGTAAAATGATGCTTCTCAAATT
Organism: Draconibacterium sp.; assembly: GCA_035635015.1. Lineage (GTDB taxonomy): Bacteria > Bacteroidota > Bacteroidia > Bacteroidales > Prolixibacteraceae > Draconibacterium. Next base: position 1,666 of record DASQBW010000263.1, read on the forward strand.
TTAGATGTTCGCCCTGTTGCTTGCCGAAAGGCAGAAGCCCTTTGTAGCGGGCAAACCACTCCTCTGGCAACACCGCAATTTCTCCGTTGGGTAACTCAAACTCCCTGATGTCGTTTAGAATGTATTTCTTCAGCTGAATAAAGGGAATACTAAATTCGCCAAAGTTCACCACCGCATATACATCAAACCAGTCGCCCTTTGTTTGGGTTTTTAGCTCCAGTTTCTGGCTGCCGGTATAGAATTTTTTATCCAGCTGTTGCTGTTTAATTCGGATACCTTTTTCTTCGAGTTGCGGTCGTTTTTCATTTAACCAGTTTATAAAAAAGTACAGGGCATTTTGCGGCTCAAGCAACGAAACACCATTTAAAGTATACGATCCGTTATCCTCCTTCAGACCGGTTTTTTTTATGGTTTTTAAAATCCCTTTTTCCCAGGCCAAATCGCGGGTGGTTTTATAATACACAAATGAGCCGTTTTGCTTTTTTACACTTACGGCCATCTCCCGTCCGGAATCAGGCAAAAACCTTTCGTCTCCGTATTCAAAGTTTAACACTAAACACGGCCGGTATTGTAGATTATTTTCGAGCGACAGTACCGCTTTTTTCCCTGCAGCCGCATGTCGCACCTCAAAACCTTTGGCCTTCACATCATAATCTCGAACAGTGTTTAACACAAATCCTGAATAATATTTATCTTCAATTGTATTGGGAACGGTTACCTGGTCTTTTTCGAAAAATGGTGTCAGCTTTTTTGCATTCAATT
>DASQBW010000264.1:0-3894 GCA_035635015.1 Draconibacterium sp.
CCATAACGTTCAGGGTCGTTCACATAATAACCAAAAACTATTGCCCCGTCTTCCAAAGTTGCTGCCTGCTCAAGCATTTTTCTGAATTTATATCCATAGAAAATATTGTCGCCAAGAATCATACAAACATTCTCGTCACCAATAAACTCTTCACCCAAAATAAATGCCTGTGCCAAACCATCGGGCGATGGCTGAATTTTATAGGAAAGTTTTAGTCCCAGTTGCGAACCATCGCCTAATAAATTCTCATACAAACTAATATCCTCAGGAGTTGAGATGATCAGTATTTCACGAATTCCTGCCAGCATTAAAACCGACAGTGGATAATAAATCATTGGTTTATCGTAAACCGGGATTATTTGTTTTGAAATTGATCGTGTAATTGGATAAAGGCGGGTTCCTGAACCGCCGGCTAAAATTATTCCTTTCATTTTATTTTATTAAAATTGTTTGTTCTTAATAGTTTTCGATGCCTGCCTGCCAGCTGACTGGGAACGCGCATGATTGTGATTATTTGCATCCTTGTAAAAATCTTTCTTATGTTCGTTTCCTTTTTATTATTTACTTACGGGTATTCAATTTCGGATTTTTCCACTAAAAAACACTGATTCTTTTAAATGTCCACACCATTAATCCCTTTATCAACAACTCATTTGTTTTTTTACCATTGAAATAAGTTTTCAAAAGTAAATAAAAGATATACTTCACGCAATTGAAATCCTATACTTAAACCATTTACAAATAAACATGTTTCATTATTTCATTAGAAATCCTCTAATTCGCCTCTTTTTCAATAAAATAACACGTATTTTTTGTTTTAATTGAATTTAGTTATAATTTTGCGCGCGCATTTTAAACAAATATAAAGTCTAACTCATTAATTTAATTCGAATTACATGACAGAAGAAAAAAAAGAAAATCTTGAGAAAGAAGTAGAAAATACTCCTGTTCAAGATGAAAAACAAGAAGTTGTAGCTGAAACTGCTGCAGAAGAATCCATTGAGGCTAAAGAAGAAGTGGCTTCGGAAGACACAGTTGAGGCCAAAGCCGAAGAGGTTAAAGAAGAGAAAGCTGAAGAAGCTGAATTTGATTGGGACAGCCTTGAAGATGGCAAAGATGCTTACTCAAAAGCAGAAAGAGGCGAACTGGAAGACCTTTACAACAACACACTGAACACCGTTTCGGAAAAAGAAGTACTTGAAGGAAAAGTTATTTCGTTAAACAAACGCGAAGTTGTTGTTGACATAGGCTACAAATCAGACGGTATTGTCAGCCTGAACGAATTCCGCTACAATCCTGAGTTGAAAGTAGGCGACGCAGTAGATGTTTACATCGAAAGTCTAGAAGATAAAAAAGGACAGATGATCCTTTCGCACAAAAAAGCGCGTGCAACCCGTTCTTGGGAGCGTGTTAACGAATCGCTTGAAAACGATGAAATCATCAAGGGATACATTAAGTGTCGTACTAAAGGTGGTATGATCGTTGACGTATTTGGTATTGAAGCATTCTTGCCAGGTTCGCAAATTGATGTTAAACCTATTCGCGATTACGATATTTACGTTGGTAAAACAATGGAATTCAAAGTTGTTAAAATCAACCACGAATACCGTAACGTTGTTGTTTCACACAAAGCACTTATCGAGGCTGAACTTGAACAACAGAAGAAAGAAATTATCGCTAAACTTGAAAAAGGTCAGGTACTTGAAGGAACTGTTAAAAACGTTACTTCATACGGTGTATTTATGGACCTTGGTGGTGTTGACGGATTGATCCACATCACTGACCTAAGCTGGGGACGTATTTCTCACCCAAGCGAAATTGTAGAATTAGACCAGAAATTAAACGTTGTTATCCTTGACTTTGATGATGACAAGAAACGTATCGCTCTTGGTCTGAAACAACTGACTCCTCACCCATGGGATAACCTGGATTCAGAGTTGAAAGTTGGCGACAAAGTAAAAGGAAAAGTAGTAGTGATGGCCGACTATGGTGCATTCGTTGAGATTGCTCCTGGTGTAGAAGGTTTGATCCACGTTTCAGAAATGAGCTGGAGTCAGCACCTGCGCAGTGCACAAGACTTCTTAAGTGTTGGTGACGAAGTTGAGGCAGCTATTCTTACGCTGGATCGCGAAGAGCGTAAAATGTCTCTCGGCATTAAGCAATTGAAAGACGATCCTTGGTCGAAAATTGATACTGAATATGGTGTTGGAAGCAAGCACGCTGCAAAAGTTCGTAACTTTACAAACTTTGGTGTATTTGTTGAAATTACTGAAGGTGTTGACGGTTTGATCCACATTTCAGACCTGAGCTGGACGAAAAAAATCAAGCACCCATCAGAATTTACAGCAATTGGCGAAGACATTGAAGTTGTAGTACTTGACATCGACAAAGAAAACCGTCGTTTAAGTTTAGGTCACAAACAACTGGAAGAAAATCCATGGGATGTTTTCGAAACAATTTTCACTTCCGATTCAATTCACGAAGGAACTGTTGTTGAATTGATGGACAAAGGTGCAGTTATAGCTCTTCCTTACGGTGTTGAAGGATTCGCAACTCCTCGTCACCTTGTAAAAGAAGACGGTAGTTCTGTTAAGCAAGACGAAAAACTTGATTTCAAAGTTATCGAGTTCAACAAATCGGCTAAACGAATCATTGTTTCTCACTCACGTATTTTCGAAGATATTAAACGTGCTGAAGAAGGCGAACAACGTAAAGCTCAGAGAAGCTCTAACAAGCGCGCCATGAAAACAGTTAGCGATAACATCGAAAAAACTACGCTTGGCGACGTAAGTGATCTTGCTGCTTTGAAAAAGCAAATGGAGAAAGAAGAGAAAAAAGACAAATAAGCCTTGGTGTATTTAATTTGAATTTCGTAAATTGAAGCTATGGCATTCGAGATTCGAAAAAACGGCAAATATTCTTTAGTTAAAGTAAACGCCGACAGATTAGACACCAATAATGCGCCCGACCTTAAATCGGAGCTGGTAGTTATTAATAACAATGGTGAAAAAAACATTGTTCTTGATCTGAGCAATGTAAACTACTGCGATTCATCAGGATTAAGATCAGTTTTAGTTGCCAATCGGTTATGCGAAGATGCAATAGGAACTTTTATCCTTTGTGGTTTGCAGCCCGACGTAGAAAACCTGGTAAAGATTTCGATGCTTCATACCGTATTATTAATTACTGATACGGTTGAAGAAGCAGAGGAATTGTTAGTGAAGAAAGAAAATCTGTAATTGCAGCATGTCTTTCGAATTAACGATACTGGGTAGTAATTCAGCATTACCGACGTCTTACAGATATCCAACAGCCCAGGTACTTGAAGTACCTGGGCGTTGTTTTTTAATCGACTGTGGCGAAGGCACCCAAATACAACTGCGAAGAAACAAATTCAGTTTCAGTAAAATTCAACATATTTTTATCTCGCATTTGCACGGCGACCACTATTATGGACTGATCGGGTTATTATCGACCATGAACCTACTGGGCGTTAAGAGTGACATTCATATTTACGCTCCGTCTGAATTAAAAGTACTTATACAACCTCAACTCGATTTTATTCGCGGAGAAATGAGCATAAAACCGATCTTTCATCCACTGAACCTGAAAAAACCGCAAACGTTGTTCGAGAATAAAAATGTTGAAGTACTTTCATTTCCGGTAAAACACAGTATCCCTACATTGGGCTTCCTGTTCAGAGAAAAGCAAAAACAGGCCAACATTAAAAAGGAAATGATACAATCCAATAACATACCGCTGGCCAAAATTAAGGCAATAAAGGCAGGTGCAGATTTTAAAACAGAAGATGGGCAACTGATTCCAAATGAAAAACTGACAACTCCCCGACCCAAACCAAAATCGTATGCCTTTTGCACCGACACTGCTTATCAT
>DASQBW010000265.1:0-1722 GCA_035635015.1 Draconibacterium sp.
ACCGTATCTTCAACTTCAATATAGGGATGATTGAAATTACGCCAAAGTCCGTAAACTTCATCAATTTCGCCCATGTACCAAAGCAAAATATCCAATTGATGTGGTGCCTGGTTTACCAACACGCCGCCGCCTTCCATGGCCCAGGTCCCCCGCCATTCATCAGCGTTATAATAGGCTTCGTCGCGCCAGCCCAAAATATTAATTGTGCCCATTACCGGTTTCCCAATTTTGCCCGCAACAATTGCATCCTTTACTCTTCTCACAGGCTCATACCACTTTCGCTGGCTAACAACACCCAATTTCACTCCGGCGTGTGAACAAGCTGCAATCATTTTGTCGCAATCTTCTAAAGTTGAGGCCAGTGGTTTCTCCACTAAAACATGAGCTCCCGCGTTTGCGGCTTCTACAGTTGGATTGACATGAAAAGGATGTGGAGTACATACAATGGCCAGTTTTACCTTTTCTTTTCTAATCAGTTCATCAATCTTTGTGTAGGCTTTTACATCGTACTTTTTAGCAAATGTTTTGGCCGATTCAGCCGACCGGCTCCACACTCCTGCAAGCCTTGCATTGGGCAAATTGGTTATGGCTTTTGCATGCAGGTGAGCCACTTTCCCACATCCAAGTATGGCAATATTATAAATTAGGTTCGAAGTTGTATTCATGGTTGAAGTATTACTTTGTTTAATCCAGGTTCGTTATTGTACAAGCGTTTAAACCAATCTGCTCCTTCCGAAAGCGGAGCAACGGCTGAGATCATTTTGTCAACATTTATTTTTCCGTTAGCCATCAAATCGAGAACCATTTCGTATTCACCGTTTATGGCGCAGCTTCCCAAAATCGACAACTCCCCTGTTACAATTTTTTGCAGAGGCATTGTTATTTCCGGTCTTAAATTACCAACCAGTACCGCAGTTCCTCCTTTTCTTAAACTGTTAATACAGATATTTACAGTTTCAGTAATTCCCACAACCTCGAAGCCAAAGTCGGTGCCCCGGTTTTTTGTAAGTTCTGCTATCTTTTCTGAAAGATCTTTTTCGTTTCCGTGAAAGAGGTGAGTGGCTCCATATTCGGCAGCCATTTCCAATTTTTTACCATCCTTATCAATAGCAATAATTGGAGATACGCCAGCGATTTTTAACAGGTTAACCACAAATATGCCAACCATACCAGTACCCACAATTACAGCACTTTGTCCGGGCTGAATTTTAGAAATTCTGATGGCGTGTGCTGCCACCGCAACCGGTTCAACAAAAGCAGCATGTTCGAAGGAAACGGAATCCGGAAGCGCGTGTAAAATGTGTGCCGGAACAGCGACATATTCCGCAAATGCTCCGTGTTGTTTGAATTCTGCAGGCGATACACCCAGAACTTTTCTGTTATCGCTTAAATTGTAATGACCTTGAAGTGTGTACCAATCATCAAGCGGATAAATTGTTGAGTCGAATGTAACCCGGTCTCCAATTTGCCAGCCTTTTACACCGGCTCCCAGTTCCACTATCTCTCCCGATGCTTCGTGCCCCATAACAATTGGAGGTTGGCGTCTTCCGGTACTTCCATCCATGCCGTGTACATCGCTTCCACAAATGCCGCAGGCCTTTACTTTTACCAAAACCTCATTGGCCGCAATTTCCGGTTTGGGAAATTCGCGGAAGTTCAATTCCATATATTGATCGAGAGCCAGTGCTTTCATTTTTATTGATTTAGATTTTTATCGTATAG
>DASQBW010000266.1:0-1706 GCA_035635015.1 Draconibacterium sp.
TCGAACCGAAAGATTAGAAAAATACCTTACGACGACATTGTTTATGTTGAGAGCATGGCAGATTATATCCGGATTATTACCGTAAAAGAAAAAATCGTAAGTAAGGAGAAAATCAGCCACCTGGCGACCCGCTTACCCGATACGTTTTTAAGAATTCACCGATCGTTTATAATCAATACTGAACGAATTAAAGAGCGTTCGTTAAATGAGGTACTGGTTGATGATGTTCGGTTAAATATTGGTAAAAGCTACCGGAAGGAAGTGAAAGAATTATTGAATGGTAATGCCACAATTTAGATTCTTCACGCCAGCAGTTTCAAAAAGGATCGGATCTTCTATTTACCCTAAATCAAAAATCGTTAATCATCATTGGAAATTCATCGATCTACCTTCTTTTTCTCCGCCGTTCCTCCTTTGTAAAATTCCATGTTAATTTTGTACCGATCATTTGCGGCGATCCCGGCACAAAGGTAGGCACGCCAAAGAGGCTTCCGGTATTTCCGGCACTGGTAATGTATTGTTCGTCGAGTACATTATTGGCCCAGATAGTTAATCGGATATTTGGATCGGCCAGTTCCAGTCCGCCGTTAATATTGAGCAAGCCATAACCGTCCTGCTCCAGACCGGGTGTGTTGGCATCCTCGAAATACATATGCGATTTATACGAATACGATGGCGTTACAAACAACTTAATATTGGGTGTAATATTAACACGTGCGTTCAGGCCAACGGCAAAACTGTGTACCGGTGCCAGGCTAAATACATTTCCGGCATACAATTGCTCCGATCCATCCACATTAGTGGAATCGAACTCGGTTTTTAACCACGCGTAATTGGCAAACAAATCCAGTTGTTCGATAATGGCTACACGTAAATTCGCTTCAGCTCCGTATGATGTTGCCTGTCCTCCGTCTTTAAACAGCAAGTTGTATTCTCCTGTTTCGCTGTCGGCCACCCACGCACGCGTTTGGAAATCTTTGTAAAGCGAATAGAATCCGTTTACATCAACAAACACGCGGTCGTAAAATGCGCCTTTAAAACCCAATTCAAAATTATCAAGGATTTCTGGCTCCAGTACTTCTTCTTCGCCTGTTGAGGTGAACTGCAAAACCGCAGGTCGCCGTCCGCGCGAGTAGTTCGCATACACATTCCCGTATTCGTTAAAACGGTATTTTAAACCGCCGTGCCAGGTAAACGAAAGTGTATTTTTCTTGATCTCTTTCGACTCATACGGTAAAAAGAAAACATTGGGAAAATTGCCGGTAAATGTGCCCAATACCGATGGCGAACCACTTACAAAAGAAGATTTACTGTTAAGTTTATAGCGGTCGTAAACCATTCGCACTCCTGCTGAAACAAAGAACTTCCGCGAAAGCTGGTAGTTTAAATCCATAAAACCTTCCAATGCCATGTTGTTGGCTTTGCTGTAATTCTCTTCCTGGTGATCGGTTGGCAGCGAAATGTAAAACGTAGTATCCAGAACAGGATCGTAGTTGGGAACAGCTGGAATTGAAAGTGGCTGACCGCCGTTGTCGACTAATGGCAATGCAGGCTGTGCTAACATAAGGTTTGCTAAATGCTGGTCGTTGGGCGAGAACCAGTAGGTCTGGTCGGCTTTTACCTTCCAAAAGCTACCTCCAAGCGAACCGTTCAACCGGCTGTTTTGTGAAAAATTCCCCCGAATCTCCTGGTAAAACTGTGATGCT
>DASQBW010000267.1:0-6275 GCA_035635015.1 Draconibacterium sp.
CTACCCTTCAGGTAAAAAGTTTACATCAACAAGGATTTTCCATTGGAGGGCACAGTCACAAGCACCCTGAATTCTGGAATATACCGGAAAGAAAGCAACTCAAACACATTACAAAAAGTATGAAATGGGTAATAAAAAATGTGAATCCCAAAATCAAGGCATTTGCTTTTCCTTATACCGATTCCGGGGTTTCAGCAGCACTGATCAGGAAAATACATGATGAGGATTTGTGTGACATTAGTTTTGGAACTGCCGGTGTAAAATACGATGCGCTAAGTACACATTTTCAACGGTATACTGCCGAACAGAATGGTGATTTTAAACGAAACATAAAAGCCGAATTTGTTTATTATAAACTTCGGAAAGCAATTGGCAAAGCTACCGTAAAACACTAACCTGCTATTATTTAGCCAACCATCTGGAAAGATCCATCTGAATTAATTCCTGTAACTTTAAAATATCTGACTTAAAGAATTCAATAAGCTCAATCCGTGTATTTGCATCCATCTTCGGTTTTATCATTTGGTGCTCACCTGTAAACTTATTCCGAACAAACTTTACAACCGATCGCGGCACAAAACGTTTTACGAACGAAATCGACTTCCTTGATGTTTCTAGCTTGTACATTAATTCACTCTTTGGATTACCGGAAACATTGTATTTGTAACTTGTATCAAACGTAAAATCCGACTCTACTCCCAGAAAATTGCAAATGTCGGCGAGTACTAAATTTGAATTTCGCTGAAAATCATCAAATAAAACCACTTTAACCTGTTTAAAATTAGCTACGTAAGCTTTTACCTGCTCGAAATACAAGCCCGAATTTTTATATTGCCATGCCCATATCCAATCTTTTTCCATCCGCTCTTTTTCCATTTTTAGGCCTTCTTCAAAGGATAAATGCTCGCGTTTATCTCTTTTAAAATGCAAATAAGCCGAAAAAGCACGCTCGATTGGCGAACGTAAAATAATGATGATTTTCACATTATTGCCCAGATCTGCCTTAATTCGGGGGATGCTTTTTTCGTGAAAATAAAGCATCTCGGGCGATATATCCCCAATAGCCTTTTCTCCTGATAACGAAGCAAATAAACGTTTATAATCTTCCAAAGTATAGTTTATTGTATCGTCAATGCCCGAATCGCCCGGCCCCTTGTAATTACCTTTCATTTGCGAAAAATACCTCCCCTCTTTCTGTATCTCCGACAAAAATATATCGGGATGTTGCCTGAGATATTGATACAACGACGAGGTTCCGCTTTTAGAGGCACCTACAATCAGAAAATTTGGAAGATTATTCATTCTTCAGTTTTTATTTTAATACTTTTGAGAAGCAAAATTAAGAAATAATTCTGCGCTCAATTTTTAATGACATATATATCAAATAACAAATTTAATGGAAGTTCGAGTTTTAGGAAACAACCACTCTGTATTAGACCAATACCTGGCAGAAATCCGAGATACCGGAATTCAAACCGATCCACTTCGTTTTCGTGACAACCTAAACCGCATAGGTGAAATTTTTGCTTACGAAATTAGCAAAGAGATGCAGTTTGAAATTAACGACGTTACAACTCCACTGGGTGTTGCAAAAGTTCCAAAATTGTGTAACCAACCTGTTCTCGCAACTATTTTACGTGCAGGCTTGGCCATGCACAATGGCTTACTTCGTATTTTCGACCGTGCGGAAAATTGTTTTATTTCTGCTTTCAGAAAATACACTGAGGGGGGTAAGTTTGAAATTGAATTTGAATACATGGCCTCACCTTCGCTTAACAACAAGGTAGTGATTCTTTCGGATCCAATGCTGGCTTCCGGCAAATCAATGGAAATTGGCTACCAGGCTTTGTTCAGTAAAGGTACTCCGGCACACATACACCTGGTTGCTATTATCGCCAGTGAAGAAGGCGTGGAGTATGTGAAAAAGGTAATAAAAGACGAAAATGTAACTTTATGGCTAGGAGCAGTTGATCCTGAAATGACACCCAAATCGTACATTGTCCCCGGATTAGGCGATGCGGGCGATTTAGCATTTGGAGAAAAGATCGATTCAAAATAGTTAACGCTTGTATCCAGTTCCTAAAACGGCTACCAAAGAAAGTTTGCGCATGCAAAACACAAACAATCTGAAATATACGCTACTGCTGCTTGTTTTTCTGGGTTTTGCGTGTTCTGAAAAAAAGGAAATAAACAATAAGCTATCTATTGATTTTGAACAAACAAAAGAGGGTAAACTTTCGGACAAGGCACTAAAAAAAATCTGGCCGGGAGCCAGCCTGATATGCGGTAAGAAGGATTACATTTTTTACAAAACCGGTATAACTCCACAATCAAAAAAAATTGTTGCAGAAAATGAGAATCAATTTCTCCAGGTACTGTTACCAAAAGATCGATTTGGCCCTGTAACCGGCACCCAGTGGAAGATCCCGTTGTCGCCCTCCGATGCTTATATTTTTTCATACAAAATTAAATTTGATGAGGATTTTGATTTTGTAAAGGGAGGAAAATTACCGGGATTGGCGGGAGGCACAGCAAATACCGGAGGAAAGATCCCGACAGGTTATGATGGCTGGAGTGCGCGCTTAATGTTTTGGGAAGACGGGCAACTTAGTTATTATGCCTATTTCCCCGATCAAACGATGGAATACGGTGAGCGCTTTTACTTTATGAATGAAAAAGGAGATACACTTCAAATAAGTAAAGGCAACTGGCATTCGGTTAAACAATTGGTTAAATTAAATACCGTTAACAAAAAAGATGGTGTGTTACAGGCCTGGTTTGATGGAGCAGAAGTGTTTAAATCCGACACTATGGTATTCCGAAACACTCCCGATTTAAAGATTGACCAGGTATTATTTAACGTATTTATGGGAGGTTCCGACAAAAGCTGGGCACCTAAAAAAAATGAGTTTATTGCATTTGATGATTTACAGGTGTTAAGCCAAAAACTTAGATAGTAATGTTGTTTAACTCGGTTGAATTTGTGTTGTTTTTCCCCCTGGTTCTGCTGCTGTACTGGGGGCTATTCAATCGTTTTTCAATAAGTTCACGCAATATTTTCTTGCTGCTATCCAGCTATTTCTTCTATGCTTGGTGGGATTACAGGTTTTTGGGGCTAATACTCATTAGCTCGGTTACCGATTACTTTTGTGGTCTATCCATTGCTAAAAGCAAATCGTCTTCAGCAAAAAAACGATACCTAGCATTCAGTATACTTGTCAACTTATCCATTCTGTTTACGTTTAAATATTTTGGTTTTTTTGCCGAAGAATTAAGCACGCTGATCAGAAGCCCCGGATTATCATTTAATCTTTCGTCGTTACGAGTTATTTTACCGGTAGGCATCAGCTTTTATACCTTCCAGACCTTAAGTTACACTATCGACATTTATCGAAACAAAATACAACCAACCCAAAACGCATTGGCCTTTTTTACTTTTGTGGCCTTTTTCCCGCAGCTTGTTGCCGGCCCGATTGAACGCGCCAAACACCTGCTACCTCAGTTTAACGAGCGAAAAACATTCGACTACGACAAAGCAGCAAACGGATTTCGTTTAATTTTGTGGGGATTTTTTGCAAAAATTGCAGTGGCCGATTCTGTTGCACCAATTGTCGACCAGATTTTTATAAACCACCACTCCCTTGGAGCTCTATCGCTGGTAACAGGTGCAGTATTATTCTCGGTACAAATATTTGGCGATTTTGCCGGGTACTCTAACATTGCCATTGGAACAGCAGCACTGTTGGGCTTCGATCTAATTAAAAACTTTAATAATCCCTATTTTGCGTGCAATTTGAAAGAGTTCTGGAGCAGATGGCACATCAGCCTTTCAACCTGGTTTCGCGATTACGTATATATCCCACTTGGCGGAAACCGCTGTTCAGTGTTTCGTTATAAAATAAACATCCTGATTACTTTTACTGTAAGCGGACTATGGCACGGCGCTAACTGGACATTTATAATCTGGGGCTTGATACATGGTATACTTTACCTGGCAGGCAGACCCTTTTCTCATTTAACTTACAACAACAGAAGATGGGCAAAAGTAAGTGCTGCTTTGGTAACTTTTTTATTGGTAAGCTTTACGTTTGTTTTTTTTCGGGCAACATCCTTAAAAGAAGCGGCATCAATTCTCTCAGCAATTGTAAGCTGTAAAAGTGGTGTTGACCTGTTCCGGTTTATTCAGCCACAGACTTTAGCTATAGCCGTTTTCTGCTCGGGTATTTTATTTATTACCGAATGGTTGAACAGAAACAGAAAACATGGATTGGATATTGCCCACCTGAAACCATACGCCAGATACGGGATCTACTATGCAATCATTGCTTTTGTGTTGTTCACATTTCAGTCGAACCGGATTTTTATCTATTTTCAGTTTTAACCATGAAAAGAAACAAAAAAGTATAACTTAAAACCAAACGATTTTAATACGATGAGAAAAGTTATTTGTCGAATAGTAGGAATTATACTATTGCCAATTGTATTGATTGCGGTAGTTAATTATACTATTGATCCTGATTTTGTTTTAAAAACTGGCTACACCAAACAAATAGCAATGGCTTTAAATGAGGGGAAAATGGTTGCAGGGCCGGTTAATTCAAATTTGCGACAAATAAAGAAGAAATGGATAGAAATTATGGATGAAGGGCCTGATATTTTGGTACTTGGATCAAGTCGTACCATAAGCCTTTCTAATAACGTTTTTCACGGCGAACATTTTTTTAACGCTTCCGTTTCAAACTGTACTTTTCAAGACATGTACATCTTTATATCGTTACTGGAGCAACAGCATTTTAAGTATCCTGAAAAGGTTTTTATTTGCTGCGATCTTTGGCTATTTGGTAATTCATTTTCAGAAAAAAGATGGTTACAGAATCGTTCCGATTTTATTTCGCTTGCAGAACAATCAACGACTATCCCCCTAAAAAATATTCCTCCGAAATGGGAGATTCAGAAAGAATGGATCACGGAACTCTTTTCAACCAGATACCTGTTACGTTCGGTTAAAACAAAAGGTAAAAAACAGGAAATTACAATTTGCGAAAAGGTTGACAGTACTCAAATGATGTTGCTACCCGATGGCACCAGGCTATCTCCTGCCCGGGTTACAAATATTAATGAAGTCAAAACAGAAGAATTGGCAAGACACTATTTTTACAACACAGATGATGAGCACTTTGCCACTATTGATCCTACGCAAAAAATACTTTTCGACCAACTTTTAATTTTGTTGAAAAAGAAAGGCAGCAAACCCATTTTATATATACCTCCTTATCATCCTACAACTTACGAGTTGATAAAAAATGAAGATCAAACAAAAGGCATATTTCAAGCTAATGATTATGTGGGTTTGGTAGCCCAACAAAATAATATAAAAGTTGTGGGTGCTATAAATCCTTTTGATTCTGGACTTCAAAAATCAGACTTCTACGATGGCGTACACCTAAAAAAAGCTGCATTAGAGCAGCTCTTTGTTAAGGAATTGAATGAATAAACTAATTTCCGGGTTAAAAATAAACTTCAACCGTAATGTTTTCTCTTCCAAATCCTTTGTCGCTTAAGATCTCCATCGAATCGAAGATCATATCGCTGTTTCCGCAAAGGTAAAAACACGTATTTTTATCAAATTCTGTCTTCTTCAGGTAGTCGGTTACCCTGCCGTTAAAGTCGCCGCTTTTATCACGCGAAGTACAAAGTGTATATCTGTCTTTATCGTATGCTTCCTGCTCATAGCCTTCCTCTGCATAACGAACTCCGTGAATTAATTGGAAGTTCAAACCCGGATTACTTTTTACCATACTATGAAAAGGTGCAATTCCGGTTCCACTGGCAATAAAAATATGCTTGTGTGTGTCTTTATTTTTCTCATCAAGACCAAATTTCCCGAAAGGACCGTGTACTTCTACCATATCACCAACTTTCAGGTGCTTAAGTTTTGGTGAAAAATACCCACCTTCAACTTCTTTTACCAACACCTCCAGATTTTTACCTTTTTCAGCACTGTAAATGGAGTACTCGCGGCTTTGATAGTCGCCTGTTATCGACAAGGACACATGCTGTCCTGCAACAAATTCAAAACGACTTTTTGGTAAAGACAGCACAAATGTATGTTCTGTTAGTTTCCTGATCCCAACAACCTTATAATAATTCGTGTCTATCTGTACTTCTGGTTTCATATCAATTGTCATGATGTATCTATTTTTTTCTTCAGCACAAAAATATGTGCAATTATTGATTTAAAGACTTATTGGTATTTTATTTCACCGATAGTTTTA
>DASQBW010000268.1:0-3387 GCA_035635015.1 Draconibacterium sp.
ATTGATCGGTTCGGGCTCCTCTTGATTGCTCTGTTAACTGATTGTTTATGATTCCTAAGGATGGATTATCTGGTGCCCAGGCTTCCGAAATAATTACGTTGACATCTTCTGCAATAGTATGATTCCCCAGAAAATTATAGCCCAGAAAAATTGGCGTTTTACCTTCATTTACAGGCAAATAAATTAAAATAGTAAAGCGAAGCGTTTTTCCGTTGTGTTTAAAAGACAGTTCTACTTGCTTTCGTTCAGCTTTTCCGTTTAAAGCACGATTACTTTTTTCCAGTAATTCTGCCGAAGTAATTTCAAGTTTACCAGGTATTTCGCCATACATATTCTCGGTAAAGAATTTTAGCAATTCAGGTCTTCGTTTGTTCTCCCATTTTTTTGAATTCCGGATTTTTTTCCCGTTGAATGCTATTAAAGGATCGGGCAATTTATATTCCGGAACTTCGCTCTCTTCTTCAATGGCTTGAAACTGAGCAAAGGCACCCGACATTAAGGAGAAGAAGAAAAACAACAGAATAAGTTTGTTCATTGTCATTTTTAGAAACTGATAAATGATTCAAATTACCTTAAAATTGGTAAAATGGATGTTTTATCCCAAACGATTCAACAAATTTATGTTTTTATACCATTCACCAATGCTCTGTTAAAGTGCTTTAAAACTGAATTCCATTGCTATTGCTAAAACTACTGCTGCAGTATTTTACCTTCCTTTTTATATTCTTTTTTTATTCCGGCCAGCAATGCATTCTTTTCAAGCAAAGTATTTCCCTGCTTAATCGTTAACAAACCTGCATATTGAATGATATTGACGATATTGGCACCCGTTAATTCGTAATTTTTAGCCAGTTCTTCTAATCGAATGTCTTCATGCAATTTATCGTTTTGTGGCATATATACCTGCCACAAGTTCAACCGCTCATTCACATCTGGTGGCTCAAATTCTACAAATGCATTAAAGCGCCGGGTAAAAGCGCTATCGATATTTCCTTTCATGTTTGAGGCCAGAATAACTAATCCCCGATGCGCCTCAATTCGCTGTAACAAATAAGAAACTTCCTGGTTGGCGTATTTATCGTGTGCATCGCGAACGTTGGTGCGTTTACCAAACAACGAATCGGCTTCGTCAAAAAACAGTATCCAGTCTTTGTGCTCGGCCTTATTAAATAAACCTGAAAGATTTTTCTCTGTCTCGCCAATGTATTTCGATATTACCATCGACAGGTCTACACGGTAAACATCGCGCCCGGTAAATTTTCCCAACAAACAGGTTGTCATCGTTTTTCCGGTTCCCGACGGGCCGTAAAACAAAACCCGGTAACCTAGTTTTATTTTATCTCCCATGCCCCATTCGTTAATTAACCGATCGTTAAAATTCAACCATGTTTCAACTTCTTTTATCTCTTCAACTGTTTTTTGTTTTAAAACCAGATCTTTCCACTCCAGGTTGGTTGTGATTCGTTGTGCAGGAAAATCGCTGCTAAGTTTTGGACGCGATACTTTACCTGATATAAACAGATCAACATATTCTTCATCCATTATCAATCGTCCACTCAATTTTGGTTCACCAACAGGAACTTGTTCAATGTAGAGTACACTATTTTGTGCAA
Source organism: Draconibacterium sp. (assembly GCA_035635015.1). GTDB lineage: Bacteria > Bacteroidota > Bacteroidia > Bacteroidales > Prolixibacteraceae > Draconibacterium. The sequence goes on from DASQBW010000268.1 coordinate 1,614, forward strand.
ATAGATGTTCTTCTTCAAACAGTCTTGCTACTTCTATACGCTTTGCAATGTCTTGTCCTGCAAGAACATACAGCACGGTTTCGCCGGTAGGTAGAATTCCACGATGATTTTTACCTTTCACGCCACCAAAAGCAGGAAAATCGCCTCCGTTGGGTAGATATTCGGCAATTACTTCTGAAATGAGATAAGGTATAAAATGAGGAATTAAAGCCAGTAAAAGGGTAATTATTTCTTCTTCAACTAATTCATTCTTTTGAATGAAATCCTTTAAATGGACGTTATTCACCTTACTTACTTCGAAGTTAGGATATGCCTTTTTCAATTTTTTAAAGTCAAATATAAGTCTTGAAGCAATAACTTTTTTTAGGTATGAAGACAAGTAGTATCCTTTCATAATCAGACTTATTTTTCATGTAATTCGCTTAAACGAACCATAAACAAATTGATCGTATCTTCTATTTTCCTGAATACCGGAGCTAAGCTTGCAAATGCTAAAGCAGGTTGAATTACCCGATGCTTTTTACCCTTTAAACCTGATTCCCAAATGAGCATATTTTGTGCAGTACTATTTTTGGGCTCAAGACTTTCAACCAAAAGAAATTCATCTTGAATAAGTTTTTCCAATCCCCTGATCCCTTCATGTTTAAGCTTCGTGAACCGACTCCACTTCAAGCTGGAATCAGCACCTTTCACAAGCATATAAATCTGTCCATCATCAAAAATCAGGCTTCCTGAATTTACATGACCATTTTTTGTACAATTAAACTGTTTTAGAATAATATTCATATTCAGGTGCTCTTCAGACAATCCCGATTTTAATTCTTCTATATTTTTATCTAAATACATGGTTAAAATACCTCCCAGTTTTTGTTTGTCAATTGGTGCAACGCCCAGCCAAATGGCCCGTAATGCTGCGCCCGAACAGTATTTCCTGCTGACATAATGTTATCACTATTTTCTGATAGAACACGACCTGCACCAATGTTTTCAGACATATCGCTATGTCCTACTTCAGTTCCCGGAGCAGTACCAGTACCGGAAAACGAAGTTCCAACGGTGGCATATTCATCTAACAAACCAAATACATGACCAAATTCGTGAGCCACTGTATTTTGTAATTCGCCACTCCCAACAATTATTCGAACCGAGCGAAACTCGGCTGCATTTGATCCGGTATCAGGATATTCCTCTGCCATTTCATCCGACCTGTTTTCAGTTGCAACTCGCGCTTCAATGTTCGGGAAACCTTTTTCGCGTAAATACCCCATTACAGATGCTAACCTGGCATTAACAAGCCTCCTGTTGTATGCAGTTGATCCGGCCCTGGAAGCATGCCCTTCTAATCTTACGGTACTGTTTTGTGTTTCGTTATCCGCTTCCCGAAAATCAACAATAAACTGATCAATTCTTGCTTTGTCATTTGCATCGAGCTCCGACTGGTCGTGATCAAAATATATCGTCCGCCGGAGCATTGAGCGATTAAAATCGTTCAGCTCACCCGGAGTATTTTGTAAGTGTAAGTTCGATAATGTCAGTTCCGAATCGTACGGATTTGTGTTTCTTCCGCTACCAAACCTGGTAGAATCCACTCTTGCTCCTGTAGTTAAATCGGCAGCGGTATCAATGCTTTCTGATCTTTCTCTACCCACTCTTTCTGCAGTTGTTTGTATCAGGTTTCGAACTTCTCTGAATTCTGAACGTTCGGGATTTTTAACCAGGGTTACCTGCAAGTGGTCGTTGCCTGTATTTGTTGCCGTCGAATAGGCCGCTACAC